>NZ_JAYGHM010000084.1:0-33186 GCF_034931125.1 Rivularia sp. UHCC 0363
ATCTACACCTTTAGCGGAACAGCAGGTCAACGTCTCTACTACGACGGAATTAGTGGTGACTTCCGAATTGAAACTCGCTTAATTAGTCCTAGTGGAGTTCAATTACTCAGTACTAATACAGTTTCTGACCGTCAACCCCTTACTTTATTAGAAACCGGAACCTATCAACTGGTTGTGGACGGTAGTGGTAATACAACAGGTGTTTACAGCTTCCAATTGTTAGATTTAGCCAATGCTACTAACATCGATTTTGATACTACCATAAGCGGTAGTCTTGACTCCGGACAACAAACCATCTTGTACAAATTTGAAGGAACAGCAGAACAACAATTATCCTTTGAAGACTTAGGTAGCGAAAGATTTGCTGGTTCCTATGTACTTTACGGATCTGGTAATCAATTTATTACCTCCCAGAGTATAGGATTTGATTTTCAAGCTACTTTACCTGGTGATGGAATTTATTTCTTAGCAGTGCAAACTAACAGCAATGAAGAGGTAAATTACAGTTTCCGAGTTAGTTAATATTCAAAACTGCGGACTTAGGTGAAGGTGATTTTCCTGCGTCAAAAATCGCCTTCACCCTACACAACTACTAGACATAAGTATTAAAAATAACTGCAAATATTGATGATAGATGTGCGATCGCCTTTCCACATCACGATATTTGCTGCAAAGCTGCTGCCGTTCTAAACAACAACTCCTAATGATGAAAACTCCAAAATCTCTTCAACAAAAGAACTTAAACACCAAACTCCCCCTACTCCTATCCTCCACAATCAGCATCCTCTTCAACCTCCCTTCCCAAGCAATGGACTTTTCCCTGCACACGGAAGACCCAGTATTATTGTGGAACCAAGCAACCTTAGAAGCCATCAGTAACACTTCGATGGGTCCCACTCCCACATCCCGCGCTTTGGGCTTAGTTAATACCAGTATTTACGATGCCTGGGCAGCTTATGACCCAGTAGCAATTGGTACTCAACTGGGCAATACTCTTCAAGTTTCTAACGAAGAAATTAATTCAGAAAACAAAAGTACTGCAATTAGCTACGCTGCATACACCACCTTATTAGACTTATTCCCCACTCAAGAAACTGCATTCACTCACCTAATGCAGCAACTGGGAATAGATTCTACTATTACAACCACCGACACAAACACCGCAGCAGGAATAGGTAACTTAGTAGCTAAAACACTACTTAACAATAAATATACCGACGGTTCCAACCAATTAAATAATTACGCTGACACCACCAATTACCAACCAGTCAACACCTGGGATAAAATTACCGACCCTAATCGCTGGCAACCAATTAGTATAAATAACGGCAATAATATTCAAAAATTTCTTACACCGCAATGGGGAGACGTTACACCCTTTGCTTTAACATCGGGGAATCAATACCTACCACCACCACCCGCAGAATTCGGCACTCAATCCTATATAGACCAAGCCCTGCAAGTAATTGAATACAGCGCTTTGCTTACAGATGAACAAAAAGTAATTGCAGAATACTGGGCAGACGGGCCACAAACCATACTACCACCAGGTCACTGGCATTTGATTGCCGAATATGTCTCCACTAGAGATAATTTAAGCCTAGATGATAACGTCAAACTATTCTTCAGTTTGGGTAATGCTGTATCCGATGCAGGTATTGCAGCTTGGGATGCCAAAGAATATTACGATTACGTCCGTCCCATCACAGCAATCCAATACCTAGCAGCAAATAATTTATTACCAAACGACCATCCTTTAGTCCGTACTAATCCCCAAAGCAATGTACAAGAAATTTATTCTTGGGCAGGTCCCGATCAAGGTTCTCAATGGATAGATGGTACAACCTGGCTACCCTACCAAAAAAGTACCTTTGTTACCCCTCCCTTTGCCGAATACGTATCCGGACACAGCACATTTAGCGCTGCTAGTGCGGAGATTCTCAACCGATTTACCAACAGCGATGAACTAGGCGTGTGTCATACCCAATTACCCAATACCTCCACCTTTGAAACCAATACACCAAGCAACACAATTCAACTTTGCTGGGATACTTTTACAAGTGCTGCCGATCAAGCCGGAATTTCTCGACTTTACGGTGGTATTCACTTCCAGGATGGAGATATCAACGGTAGGATATTAGGACGTAAAGTAGGCACAGCAGTTTGGGAAAAATCACAATATTATATTAGCGGTGGTAAACCAGTTACAAAAGTTCCCGAACCTTCTCCTATATTGGGTCTATTGACATCAGCCATTTTTGGTGGAGTTTTATTTAAACGTAATATCACCCGACATACTAAATCTGTGACAAAAGAGAATGAATTTTAGCCCAAATTTCTGATCACGTCATGAAGCCACTAAAAAAACATTCCTAACTTCCACAACCCAGGAAGACTTGAGCAGTACAAATACTCCGACTACCAAATAATAACCTGCTCCATTCGTTAAATAAAACCTGTTACTGTCGATATCAAAATATCTCGCACCCAACACGAATAATTAACCGACACCGGAACTTTTCGAGATAATACTGAATCAGTCCCTCCAAGCGATAGAGTCCCGCTACTCGACCAGGAAAGCAAAAAATCTATATATTTTGGAGCCGGAACTTTACCCCACTTGACTTCTTAACTGCGTCTAAAATTCTTAAACCCAGTTCCAAATTGATAAAAAACTTTCGACACAAGTAAATTATAGAACTGTATTAAGCTTTGATAATCCAAGAATTGATATTAGCCACAATTGATGCTAATCTCACAAGTGTTTCTTGGTTGCTCATCATCAAGCTAAGAACGTAGATAAAAATTTATAACGGTAGTCCGCTCTTTCTTCTACAATGTGCTAACTGTAACAATAAACATTATTTAATAAAATAACAGCTTCCTTTCACAAATTAATCACTTTAATTGACACATAACAGTTATCTTTAAAAAGTAACGGGGCAGGTCAACTCAATTATTTATGACCAAAATCATCGCTATTTTCAACCAAGCGGGAGGAGTTGCTAAAACGACCCTAACCCAAAACCTGGGCTATCACCTAGCACGCAGGAAACATAAAGTCCTGCTCATTGACATGGACCCGCAAGGCTCCTTAACAATTTTCATGGGCTTAGTTCCCAGAGAATTGGAGAAATCCATGTATGATGCCATAGTAGAAGAACAACCCTTGCCAATATATGAGGGGATTCACGGCATGGACTTAGCGCCCACTAACACCACCCTTAGTACGGCGGAAATGCAATTAGTCAATGCCGATTTGCGCGACTTTCGCCTCAAATACGCCATTGAACCAATTCAAGAAGAATACGACTTCATCTTGATAGATTGCCCTCCCAGCTTAGGACTGCTAAGTTACGTTTCTCTTGTCGCAGCAACTCACGTCCTCGTACCTATAGAAACCCATTTTAAAGCTTTTGAAGGCACCAACGAACTTCTTAAAACCGTCGCTAGAGTTCGTACTAGAGTCAACCGTTCTTTGGAAATAGGTGGATTTGTTCCCACTAAATACGATGCCCGTAACTCCCAAGACACCCGCACCTTGGGAGCCATTCAAGAACAACTTGCCGGAGTCGGGAAAGTCCTTCCTCCCATTTCTCGTTCTACCACCTTTGTTGATGCATCAGAAGAAAGAATGCCCTTAGCCGTATATCAGCCAAAGCATCCAGCTATTCCCGTACTTGAACAAATAGCCATTCATATGGAGTCATTATGAACCGCAAACGCAGCCAACCACTTAAAAGTCAAATTGACATCCCTTGGGACACCACAAACGTTTCAGCTACCGACAAAGCCGATTCCACTCAGAATGTACCATTAAAACAAATTCACATAGCGCCAACTCAACCCCGCCGCTACTTTGACCCCAAAGCTCTTTCAGAATTAGCCAACTCCATCAAACAACACGGCATCTTGCAACCCTTGTTGGTGCGTCCTAGAGCTAGAACTGGATACGAATTGGTAGCAGGAGAGCGCCGCTACCGTGCCGCCAAAGAATGTGGATTAAAAGATGTACCCGTCGTTATCCGTGAATTGAGCAACGAAGCAGCCTTTCAACTAGCATTAATTGAGAACCTGCAACGAGAAGACCTCAACCCCGTAGAAGAAACAGAAGGCATCTTGCACCTACTGGCTATCAGATTAGGTAAAGATGTTGAAGAAATTCCCCCTTTACTGCGCCGCTTACAACACTCACGTAAAGAAGCAGAAAAAACTTCCAATAACGTTATTGGAATAGAAGAACCTGAAAAAAAAGAAGCTGATAATAATGTTATTGAGCAAGAATCCTCCTCTCAAGAAAAAACTTCCAATAACGTTATTGGAAAAGAAGAAGCTGAAAAAAAAGATGATGAAAATAACGTTGTTGGGGAACAGGAATTAGAGCCAAAAGAATCTGACAATAACGTTATTGTCAAAGGTGATTCGGATAAAAACGAGTCATCTAATCAAGAAAATCCAGAGTTAAAAATTGTTGAAGAAGTGTTTAACGGCTTGGGTTTGATGACCTGGGAATCATTCGCTAACAACCGCTTGCCTCTGTTAAACCTTCCAGAAGATATTTTAGAGGCACTAAGAAAAGGCTCCCTAGAATACACCAAAGCCAAAGCCATCGCCCAAATTAAAGAAACTGACGATCGGGTTGCCTTCTTAGACCAAGCTATTAAACAAAAGTGGTCTTTAAGCGAAATCAAACAACGTATTGGCGAGAATAAAACCCCAAGCTCTACTCCCAAAGCCGAATCTGACGATTATAAAGAGCGCTTTACTGCTGCGACTACCAAACTAAAAAAATCGCGTATTTGGTCAGACCAGAAAAAACGCAAGCTCCTAGAAAAATTGCTCTCACAACTGGAAGCGCTTACACAGTCCGGTTGAGATACTTTGATAAGAAGGTCAAGCCAGTATTTCTCCTGCAACGGAGGCAGTAGCAGCTTGCTGGCTCTACTTTTTCTGAGAGCCTTCGTCATAATAATAAAAAGTACGGACATCGTTATTCACAATCTTCAGCCACATTATCAATATTCAACTCAAGCCTGAAGATGAACAATTTATTCAAGCACAAATTGCTAGGGGCAAATATGAAAGTCCGGAGGAAGTTATTAGTAAAGCATTGAAACTGTTAGACGAGTGGGAAAAAGGTTATCAAAATTGGGTTGAAGAAACCCGTCAAAAAGTAGAAGTCGCTGTTGAGCAATTAGAAAGAGGCGAAGGTATTGATGGGGAAGTTGTAGTTGAGCAATTGCGCTCTAAGCTACGTCAAGAAACACGCTCGGCTAGGGGAGAAACAAATTTTTCTTCCCTACACGGTACAGTAGTCCGTTATGACGACCCCACAGATTCTGTGGATGAAGGATGATTGGGACGTTTTGTAATGATTGTAAGTAGTCAAAGCAATTCGCAATTACCAATTTCTCCCTTCAGGAGACACTTCGAGTTCACCGCTATGGTGCGGCGAGGGGTGAAATCGCGAATTGACAATTGATTGGTCAAGCCCGCATCCTATTAGATGATTATTACTCAGTTATAAAAACCGTAGCTACTCCCTACTCCCTACTCCCTATCCAGACAAAAGAAGTTGTGACAAACTTTTTAGTACTAAAGGATGTTGCCGATAAACGAGAAAAAGATTAACTTAGATTCAAGCCACTTCCGGATCTGAGTAGGAGTCCCCGTGCTAGAGTCAGAAAAACTTATTCAAATCGTACAAGCCTGGTTGTCATACATTAGGTTAGAAGAACTGACTCAAGCAGAAGTAGAACGCGGGTCGGAAGGTTTTCCAAACGTATTCAGCGATAATGTTAGACTTGTCGGCAATAAACTGTTGTTGAGTAGCGAACTCTTCAAGCAATTCCAGCAACAGCAACAAGCCGCAATCAATCGAGATAAACCCAATGAGTTCCAAATAGCTGCCGCCTTCCCCCAAATATATTTAGTTCAAGGAAGAGGAAAAGAACAGAAGCTGAAATATCTGCCACTCTTCACCATTGATATTTCTAAGATATTCCAAGGTAGATATCGTAAAACTGGCTGGGACTTGACTGAATTCGAGTTTCAACCAGTAATTGTAAATTTAATGCGACTGTACGGTTTAGAAGAAGAAGTTGCCGAATCTTTGATTGTTACGGAAGGCATCTTTAAATTTTTAGAAGATACTTGGCAAAGAAAATTTCCCAGCCTGCACGATTTTATCGACCAGGTAGACTTACCAGAAGGTAAATACAAAACTGGACGACAACCTTATTTACTGCGCTGCGATTTTTCACCGTACAACGTTCAGTTAAAACAAGACCTGCGAGACATATTAAAGCAACGATTCGATACGCCAGATAATTGTAAATGGCTGGTTGATAATCATCCTGCTCTTGAATATATTTGCAATTCACCATTACCACCCGATTCGGAAGTTATGTTTTGGGGAGCGTTTCCGTCTCACGCACCCGATTCATTCCAAGCCTCAGCACTTAAACACGCCCAACATAATCCCATAACTGCCGTTCACGGACCACCGGGGACGGGGAAGACTGAATTATTCTTACATTTAGTAGCGCAGCAAGTCGTAAAAAGAGCGCTCCGAATTGTTCGCGGGGAAGAAGATGCGAGTAATCTAACGTTATTTGCCAGCACTAACAACAGTGCTATTCAAAAATTCCAACAAAGACTTTTTGAGAAATTCCCCACCGAACACTTTTATCTAGACGGTGGTAGTCAAGGAGTTATCAGACGTTCAACACTTCCAAAACTACAATCTTGTCTTGACTGGCTGCGAACTACTGAATTCAACCATGAGACATGGGAACAAGCCAAACTTGATTTATTATCAGCAGAAAACGAAATCCAACAGCTAATAGAGCAAGATCGTTTCAACGAGAGCCAACAAACTGCTAATGCAGAGCAGCTATCACAACTAGATGCCCAAATCCAATCTCTCAATAATGAAATTGCTGCTATTAATGAAAAGTTACAACTACATCAAGAACAGTCATCAAGCTTAGGAGATTATGCCGATTTTCCTTCTTATGCCTATCAACAAATAAAAGAAGGATTATTAAGGGCAGAACGGGAATTACCTCATGTATCCGACTCAATCACCAAACGCGCTTTTGATTGGATTAATTTTACTACCGATAAACTAGTTTTTAAACGTTTAGCGAATCGTGTAAACGCTGCTGTTTTAAATACCTTAGCTACAGCGCATCCTTTCCAGTTACCCCTTGACCGAGAGGGTTTAGCTGCATCCCAGACAGAAGTAAACCAAAAACTTGATTCCTCCCAACAATGGCAGAATATTAATCCAAAAGTAACCGAAATTAAAACGCATCTGACAACATTAAACCAGCAACTGGAGTCAAAACAAACTCATCACCAACAACTCCAAACACAACTTGATAGCTACCCAGACGAAGATTTTTACAGCCGCTTTTACCGCGACTACCATTCACAACAGGTAGAACTATTTCAACGTGCTTTCTCATTCCTTCAACAAGAAACACTCCGATGTAAAGATAAGGTCATGCAAGCGGTAGAAACCTACGGAAGCGCCTTAACGGGAGACGGAGATGCATTGCTCAAACTAGAAACTGAACCAGAAAATATCTACCGTCACTTAAGTTTAATTTTCCCCGTTATTAGCTCCAGCTTGCAATCGGTACGCAATATGCTACCAACCCTTCACTCCAATAGTATTGCGCTGGCATTAGCAGATGAATCTGGAACAACTTTAATACATCAACTATTTCCCTTACTGGTTCGTTCCAAACAAGCAGTCGTAGCAGGCGACCCAAAACAAATTGAGCCAATTATAAACCTGTGCGACGACACCATCAAACAGTACCTCAAAACCGCTTTTCTGGAACAAGGGATGACCAATGAAGATTATTATCGTTATGCCCCTACAGCCAAATACACTGCTACCGCTTATCATCGCGCTGCTGGCGCTAATGGCACAGAAGGGGACTTAGGTACCGGAATTGTCTTAAGGAATCACTACCGCTGTGCTGCGCCTATTATCCAATTTTGCAGTCCCAACTATCCCGGTGGTTTACAAATTCTTTCAAATTACGATAGTTCTGCACAATATCCGCACCTACTGGCTTACCATGTCGAAGGAAGCCACGTAAATAATACCAATCCAGAAGAAATTGATGCCATAGAAGCTTTCCTTACCTCCTATATCGCTGATGACAAGGACAATTCAAAAACGATTGGGGTAATATCGCCGTTTTTGCAACAAGCCAACGCACTCAGATATCGACTTTCTAACCGAGAAAGGCAAAACTTTTCTTGGAACGATATTGGCACAGTTCACACCTTCCAAGGAGGAGAGAAAGCAGCCATAATATTATCTCCTTATCAATGCCACCAGGAGCATAGTTTTTGGTTCCTTAATCGTAAACCTAATTTACTCAATACAGCCGTTAGTAGAGCAAGGGAATTATTTGTTTTGGTGGGCAATCTTGAGGAATTGAAACGGGCTGGTGGTGAAACTAAGCGGTTAGTCGAACATATTGAACAACATGGTGAAATTCGCTCTACTAATTCTTAAATATTTCCGAGGCTCTTATCAAAATAAGATGGAAGGTCGTAGAAACGTCTCGGTATATTTGTAGTAAATATTAATAGGTAAAAAACGAGTTAAATTATATTCTAGTAAGCGGCTTTGCTACGCTAAACATAAATTACCTTAAAATTATGCCATGACCCTCAGCGAAATTTTACCGACAGTTAACCAGTTATCACATCAAGATAAGTTACGACTAATCCACTTTCTCCTGTTGGCTGTTGCTAAAGAAGAAGGGTGTAACTTAGAAACAAGTGACGCAGAGAATACGCTCTTGAATCAACTCGCTTCAACCAGTGCCACCGTTTGGTCGCCTCAAGCATCGGATAAGTCAGTGCAAGCCTTATCAGACCTGTTAGCAACAGCAAAAGAAGAATCTAATGCTTGAAGGTCAGCGTTTTTCATTTACAGAAAGAACCGATAGTTTTGGGCAAGTCAGCACCATGCCCTATTTGGCATTGACTCTTAGTAACGGTAATAAATCCCTAGAAGTAATGGCATTATTAGACACAGGAGAAGCGTGTCAATGTTCTACCCTATGAAATTGGGTTACAACTAGGAGCAGTTTGGGAAGAACAAACTGTACCAATAGCCTTAAGCGGGAATCTGGCTAATAACGAAGCGCGGGGGGTAGTTTTGTCGGGCAAAGTTGCTAACTTTACACCGATATTGCTCGCATTTGCTTGGACTCAATCAAACGATGCACCTCTAATCCTTGGACACATGAACTTTTTTGCAGAATTCAATGTGTGTTTTTATCGGCATGAACTAGATGACGGAAGTTTGTCCTAAAGACTAGGAGATAGACAATTAACCTTCCCACTTGGACGGAAAACATTATCTATCTAAAACTGTTACTATTCCAACTCTTACAACGTTCCTATTAAAATCTTGGAAAGGATACCAGCCCACCAGCAACTGGAAAAATCTGGCGGAGGAGTAGGTGCTGCTACTCGTTCACTGTGTTATCCCACAAGTAATTTTTGTGGCAGTGACTACTCCCGCCTGATTTAGCGAAGCGGTTTCCAGTTGCGTTCTTGCTTGTGGTTTGTTATTAGACAGATGGATAAGAAACCAGGTAATGGGGGTTTAAATTTAATAGATGTGGTCTTATGCATCGGCTGTACAATCCTGTTAGCGTTCAAATCCCCGATTCTTTTTCTTAGATGCTTCAAATTGCTGCACCTTTTGAAGCTGCAAACGCTCCAATAGTTCTAAATTCCAATCCTCTGCTTTCGGGTGCGCTATGGTTGTCTGCGGTAGTAATTCTTTTATAGCTCGTGCCCTACTGCGTCCTGTATCATCGTTATCGTAGGCAGCAGTAATAGCTCTCACTTCTCTAAGAAATTCTAACGGCAGATTAAGAGTGCTATCCACCGCCATATACATGGTTCTTTCAGATGGCATACCTCTACGTTCATTTAGCCCAATATTGGCACACGAGAGCGCTTCAATAGGAGATTTACAAAGGACTACTTTTTGTATTTCATCTCCTGGCTTACCGCCCAAATGGAAGTAAAACCATCCCTCCCTCCGTTTTGAATTGAGCGCGTATCCCATAAACGAATTATTCTCTCCCCGCGTTCCCCGCAAAAATGCACCTTTTAACGTCGTTTCTGCATTTCGTTGAAATTCTGCACTTACCGTCAACTCGCGCATTGTAAAGACGGCATTTTGCTGGTCATCAGCATATAGCCATCCCTTTTGGTTAAGTCCAATAATAAAGTTTTCAGGCAATCCGCGTTTTTGTACCAAATAATCTTGTACACCCAGCCACTTTGATTCATCCGGGGTTGGTGGCTCAAAAGTTGGTGCGGGTTCTTCTCGGACAATTTTAGTAGCTTGTTTTTCTGTAAAAGCTTTGGTAGCACGTAGCATTCCCTCTTCCCCAAATTGGTCGTATAACCAGGCGACAGAAGACCGAAAATTGGAATTGTTAACGTGCATAACTAAATCAATAGCTCCACCGCCACCTTTTTTTTCCGTAAAGTCGTACCACTTAGAACCATTAATACTAACAACTCGTTCCAAGCCCTTCCAACGATTTTCTCCTTTATCAGCTTTATCTAGTCCTAAATTCCATGCCACTTCTTCCAGGGGCAAGTCCCTTAATTTATCAGCTTGCTGTTTCCAATAAAAGTTTTCAGCTTCTAGTTCAGCTACGCGCTTTTCTAACTGCTGCCGTAATTTTTCAGAAGCCGTTGCTTTTTGAGATGCCCGTCTTTCTAACTCTACAATTCTTCTATGGTCAGCTAGCTGGTGATTGATGGATTGGATTGTGGGGTTTGCTTTGATGCGCTCAAATAACTGCTGTGCCGTCTCCCCCCGTTTGGGTGCTAATCGGTCTAATTCCAAAGTTAAAGGTTCTTGGTTTACTGCTTGGTAATATTCCTTAACCTTGGTGTGAGTGGCTTTGCTGCCCTTCACACCCCTTTCAATGCCCAAATGTGCCAGCCCTTTGGCATAGCTATCCTGGAGTTTGGACATTTTAATACTAGCTTGCCTGCCATCTCCACCAAACATTGCTTTGTGGCTTAGTTTCTTAGTTTTGTCATTGACTGGGACTATATAAGCGTGGATGTGGGGAGTAGATTCATCCAAATGTAGTTCAGCCCTAACGCATTTTTCTCCAAAGTTTTCTTGTAACCATTTTGTTGAAGCATTAGTAAAATTCCACATCAATTTATCATCCCATTCCCCAGCCTTTGAAGGGTCATGAGGACGAAAATATTCTGGGGATGCGCTTAAGAAAATTTCGCTGCATAATACCGCATCTTTACGCGGCTTATGTTTAGTATTATCAGCTATTTTGGCTTTTACTATTTCTTCTAAAGACGGGTCATTATTATTTCCAATTAGCCGAATATTTTCTTTATAAGGGTCAGCATTTGGTGTATCTTGGAGACGGGCTGTATGTTTTTCGCTACCGCCCACATTCCCAAAACTTTTTAATTTCCCAACGCGCATGATTGCTAAAGCAGTCATTGAAAAACCCCACCAACAACGAGTGTATGACAAGCCCCGTAGGGCGAACGCAACTTCTGTGTCCGAGAGAGCGTACAGCGAGCGAGGATGGGCGTAGCCCACCCCGAAGGGGCGCAGAAGTGAAGTGAGTCCACTTCGATTATAACGAAGCTACTCGAAATTGCTTTCGGGAGTAGGCGGAACGAGTAATATTGGGGGAATATTTCGGAAGTGTGGATGTGACGGCGCAATCCCGCGTACTGTGAGTGAATTTGGAACGGCGTGGTTTTTATTTTAATTTATTAAAAGCCAAGAAATCCCTAATTTAATTATTTTTAAAAATAGCAGAAGATTGAAATAACGATAAAGCTGTTTCTCTACAAGAAGTTACGCGCTAGCATTCAACATCATTACCATCAAATTATTTTAAGAAGGTACGCGACGGTTGAACCGAGAATAGTCGCATTCAATAATTCTTTTCCGTTTTTATCTGTGTAGACTACCTGCTTATAACCGTCTTCTTTGTACTTAATAGATGCATCTCCAACCGCTTTTAGAATCAAAACGGAATTTTATTTCTCCCATCTTTCTATCTCACAATATGTGATATCAAAATAGAGGTTAAAAGTATCATTTGAACGGAGAACCGCAGTTTTGTAATATGGAGTCAACACTACTATCCTTTCTAAGTTCTCTGAAACGAAGTTAAACGTGTTCGATTGCTACAGAGTAGGCGTGGTAGCAAAAAGATTATACTACTGCTGAGATTTCCCGGACTCGCTCTGAAAGTTTACCTGCAATATCAGCAATTTCGTTTCGAGAATTCGTTTCAGCACAAACTTTATTCCAGCTGTGCTGCCACCGAGCAATAGTACGCCCCAAATCCACTAATTCTGCGGCTTGTTCAACATCAATCTCAACTAAAGATGGAACAGTCCATTCAATAAAATGCAGACTTTGACGCATGAAGCTAGCGATTTCGTCTTTAGGAGCGAGCTTACTGGTAAGCGATTGGATTTGAGTGAGGTGTGCCGCCAAGTGGGTCAATCTTGTGGAAATATCGTGTTGTTGAAAATGCTCTTTATCTAAGTATGCTGTATTCATGATGTTCCCAGTAATTCTGTTACGATTTGAGCTACGTTTTCTTTTATGTTAACGTCAAGAATTTCCATCGAGCGGTTCTGACGCGGGCGGATATTTATTAACGAATCGTAGGTCACGCTTCCAGTTGAGGGCATATAACCTGCACCCCAAAGGTTTTGTTGCTGACTGCCATTTAAGAGTAAAACCTGTTCGCAATCATAATGCATTTCGCCGCCGCCAGCTAGGATGCGGCGTTCGATATCTACTACCAGTTTGATGTAAAATTTATGATCGGTGAGCATCTGCTCAATTTCCGAGGTGGTTGCTCGCTTAGAAATGATAATAATCAAATATCGCACCCCTTACTTGGAATCCAATTAACGTATACAGTGTACACGTCTACTGACACAAGGGGAAGGTGAAAATATTTAATTGCCTAGTCTCTCTAAATTTTTGTAAATTCTCCTTGCTGACTGCCGTTGAGCATTGATAAAAGTGTTGTGTACAATGTATACAGTACATATGAGCAATGAATCACCCATAGTATCTTTCCGCGTTCCGTTGAGCGCAATAAAAGAATTAATCGCCAAAGGTCGATTAACAGAAGAATATACCAAATCTGAACTAAGTAATTTAGTAAAGGAAGACTGGCTGAAATCCCAAGCAATTGATTTTGACGTTCCAGTTCCAAATTCCATACTGGAGCAGGTTTTGGCTAAACTGAATAAAATCGAAGCCGGAGGGTAGTTCGTGGCGATCAGCCGCACGGCTGCGCCGAACGCAAATTAAAAAGCTTTATACAAAAATAGTTGAACAGTACAAGACTCACCAGGAGAAGAAGAAATTTACTCTCCTAATTGGAATGAATGCGTTCTTGATATGGGTAAAGATGACCAACCCAAAATCGAACAACATTGAACGGGCAAGTGCCTACACTACAATCGGCAGGACTGTGTTAAAAGAGATTTTCTGTACGAATCGAACATACGTAGACAAGAAAGAAAAGACGAATATTAAAAATCTAGATATAAACCATTTACGTATAAAAAATTAGTGTACGTTATTTAAAGATGTTTTTTTTATTGTCAAAATTATATTAAGTGAAATAATTAAACACTAAAAATCTATATACTAATTATCTATACTCAAAAAGTTAGTGCATAAAATATTAGTCGAATAATTTTGCTTCAAACCAAAACTGAGCAAAAACAAAGTATAATACTACAAGTGGACTAAAACTTTCCCCCATAACCTTTCCAGGCTCATTTATTCTTCTACCGCGCAGGGACGCTGCTCGGCACCAGTTAATGAAAATACTGTGGTTGAAGGATATGTGACAATCTGTGACAGTTAATATTCTTACTTTTAACTTAACTATTAGCGTACTACATTATTACATTGAATAAGTGTCACAATGCTTGTTGCTGCTTTGATGAAAATATGCATTCAAAATGCTGCTTAATGCATCAATTTTATTTGATTGGTAAGTATTTTTGCATGGGATGAAAATTAAGGAGCAATCAGCCATTGATAACAATAATATTTATCGCCACATACGGGAGCGTCAGTAACAAAATATAATTGAGGAGGTGTGTCAAATAAAGGGTGCGCTATATGTGGCTCAGGTACGGCGTTAATCAAGATAATAACCTTGTTCCAATTGAAGAATGCCCCAGGGGTAAAACCGAGTTAAGGTGTCCGTACTGTGGTGGCAAACTTACAGCCAAGAAGGGGCGCATAAAGGAACATCACTTTGCTCATGATGGAGAAACTTGCCGGGAAGTCGCTAGTAAAAGTAGGGAAGCACCCAATCTACCTTTATACGATAGCTTTAATATATCGCTGACTGGTAAGGAGTTGGAGCATTTAAAACAACTTTGGAACAAGTACGGGTGTATTAATAAAGGGATTAACGAAAGCGAGATTAAATCAGTTTTTATTAAAAAGGAGTTGTTGAAATACAACGATTACCGCCGTTATGGTTCTTATGAGTTTACAAAGCTGGGTAAAATTCCGGTAGGTACTTTATCTTTGATGTTGTTTAACCAAATACAAGAACCTTTAATTGAAGAGAAATTGCAGAAATTAGATAAAAAGGCGCGATTATATTATTTAAACGGTGAATCTAGCTTTAATGAATCCCTCAGCGACTTACAAATATTTCGGGCTGAGTTAAAGAAAATTTTATCTAATACTCTTTACTATCTTCAAATTAATGTTGATGGGAAAACATTTTATAAGATTGGGATTACCACTCGTAATGTTACCGAACGAGTCTATGAGATTAAACAAGATTTACTTAAACATTTCCAATCTTGCTCTATTAAAGTATTAGGGCAATGGCAGCATCGAGGAAATGTTGAGAAATATTTTAAATATAGATATGCTCCACACAATTATCCCATCGGCAACCTTACTGAATACTATAAATTTGAAGTAGAAGGGGAAGGTAAGGCAGCGTTAACCGATCTACGGAGGATGAAGAAGAAGGTGCTTTCTTCTGTTGAATCCGATATTTTGGCAGGTAAACCAAGTTTAGTTGAGGAACTTCTAGAAGAACTGCTTGGAGAAGAAAGACGTTCTCTTGCGATAAAAACGGGGATGAAACGCGCGGCACATTGGGGTACACATATCGGTCGTCCCGTAGGTTCGGAAACCGAAAAGGAATTTTTAGCTAAACCATCATCGCAGCTTGTAGCAGCTGCATTAGATCAAGGGCTATCGCTGAGAAAAGCGGCTGAAGCTGCGGATGCTTCAGTTAATACCGTGCGGAAGGTAAAGGCTTTGTTGGAGAAAGCTGGGAGCGGATACCTATAGTATTATTTCTGAAAGCATCAATTATTTTAATACTTAATTAAAACTAAATTAATCACATGAAAGTTAAGTAAGTTCCTAATTAGGAACTTACTTAAGCTCAATTTAGCATTTGGGATTACTGAAGATTGTTATATTTAAAAAAATCTAATGATACTTTTTAATCAATTGTTAATAGAGCTAATACTGGTAGATAAATATGTAGGTTAATAATAAATGATGTATCTTTGAATATTGAAGTTTACTGCAAAAGTATTAATCTTATGACTCAATGGCAACCGCAACCTAAATTAATGATGCAAAATAATCCTAGTCAACATATTTTACTGTATCAAGGATTTGCAGAATTAATTAGTGATGCACAAATAATTGAAGGGGAAGCTTTTGTTAAAATATCATGGCATCCTTCGCCAAATATAAATTTTAAGTTTATTCATTATGATGAAGAAAAGTTTGATTGGGATAATCAAGATAATTTACAGTTAAAGTTGACAGAATTTTCATCTGAGCATCGGTTAAAAGTACGGGTTCATAAAAGTACAAGTTGGGGTGGAAACAAAAAGGTACAGTTGTTGGGATATATTACGGAACCTTTTGTTCAAGGAAGCGATGACGATTTACATTCGGTAGTTTTTCACTTTACTAATTTTTGGTGGTTTAATATTTCTAACCGTTTTGAATTTTATGAAGACGAACAAGAAAATGAAATTGAAATACACCGGGAAGGATGGTTAGATTTTGAAGGTCAATTTATATTTGATTATGATGACTGGCATATTGTCTTAGGTACTTTAGATAATTGCTTTGATTTGACAGAATTACTGGAATTTGAAGGTGGATTTGGTATAACTCATATTTGTAAAATACAGCGAAAGGATAACGCTTGCTTTACGTTGGATGAAGTTTATAAAATAATTGAAGCATTTAGTTATTATTTGTCTTTTGTAAGGGGGATATGGATAGCTCCGCTTATGGTGTGTGGTTTTGATTTGGAAGGAAATCAAATTTTAGAAGAATGGCGCAATCCTATAATGTTAGCCGATTCGTGGCAAGATGGTTACAGGTGGACTTGGGTTGATTCTACTTTAAGAATTGTGGCACCGTTTGCAGGATTTATAGAAAAGTGGCAGAGTTCAGTCTGGCATGAAACTATTAAAAATTCTATTCAATGGTATATTGAAAGTCTAAAACATTTTAATGGTTATAATACCTCTATATGCTCGTTACAAGCTGCTTTGGAAAAAATTGCTTGGGTATATTTAAATGTAAATGATTGCATGAGTGCGAATGATTTTAAAGCATTAAGAGCTTCGGGACAAATAAGACTTTTATTAAAATTTCTTGGTATTCCAAAAGAAGAATTGGACAAATATAAAGAAATACACAAATTAGCTAAAGAATTGAATTGGGAAGATACAATAACGGCGATAACTGAAATCAGAAATACAATCATGCATCCTCAAGTAAAAAAAATAAATAATTGTCGGTATTTTTCGGAAGAGGTGATGCAGGAAGCATTTTCAATTAGCCATTCATATTTATTGAAATCCTTATTGAAACTTTTTGATTATCCTTATTCTATTGATTGTGACTATATTTAATTAGTTTTTTAGGCGGAGGGGAGGGGAAGACGAAGCTTATCATCGCTTGTGACAGTTGCGGTCATTCCTGCTAAAAACTAAGGTACTTTATGTTTACTTATAAATATGAGCGTACCTTAATAATATGACCTTATTAGGCATCACCGTGCCAAAACATGAAAATTGTACGGTAAGGCTGAAACACTCTCCCAGCAAGCATCTTAGCCGCTCCAAAACAAACGGCACCCTTTTTTGATGTTTACCCTTAGCTGATTGGTGCAGAGTAGTATGTATTCTCTGCACCAGGAAAGTAAGTTTAGGCAAATATAAAACCACAAAATCTAGATTATTGCAACTATCTTAATAAAACTTTGCTTCGTGTCCCATTTTACACGTATCTCGGCTGTACCCCTATATGACCAGGGTTGAAGGAGAAAATACTCGCCTACGTCATTATCTGGCAAGATTACGCCGAAAAACATTATGCTATTCAAAATCCGTAGATATGCTTAAATATTTAATTCGATTACTACTTCATTTAAAGTATAAGGAAGTACCCGTGTCAACATAATTCATCCCGCATTTATGCAACGCCAAAAAACAAATCTAAATTAAGTTTTGGTAATAGAATCTTCATGTTTTCACTTTTCTACTATTCATAATTTGGGTCAAGGCGATTTTATAGTTTCATTTTATGTGGGCTTTATACCTGGATGATTTTAGGTCTGATTGATTATGATTTCAAATCCCCAAACCTATCAATGGCTAAAATTTTATCAAGAACTTACACTTAAGTCTGTAGCAAGAGGCATGCGAAGAGTTTAACATCACCTTTGGTGACGTTAGTTTGCAAGGCGCTTAAGGAAGAAAATTCATTTGTATATGTGAAATTTATCTTTATTCTATTATTGCTCTGAAACCACACATACCATCTTCATGCAGCAGTTTCCTCGACTTTTCAGGTACTGCTGTTTTTTTGTATTTATGTTTACTCGTCAAATAATGGTGTTTTCTCCTAAACAATACTACTCCTCAATCAGCGCATCAATTTGAGCTAGTAGTTTTTCTAAAGCTTTCTGCTTTTTGGGATTGTCCCACACTTTAGACTTCTGTAATCGCGGTAGTGCAATTTTGTAGCGCTCTTTGAGTGGATGTGCTGGTGCTGCTATCTGGTTGGCTGCTTTAACGCGCTCGTTGATTTGAGTCAGGGATAAGTTTTGGGCTATCGCTACTTCTATCAAATCCTGCCGCTTCTGCTCGTCTTTAACTTTGGCGATCGCCCGTGCTTTGGTGTACTCCAATTTCCCTTGCCGTAAGACTTCCAACACCGAAGGGGGTAGCTTGAACAAAGGCAAACGATTTTTGACAAACGAATCCCAACCCATCTTTCCTAAAGATGCAAATAGTTCTTCAATTACCTGAGTTTCGCCTTGAGACATAACGTTATGTCTCACTTCTGAATCTTCATCTTTGTGACGGTCACAAACGTTCCGCATTCGGTTAAGATAGCTGATTACTTCGTCTTGGCTAAGTTCCAACCGCATGACCAACAGTTCCAAAATGCCCTCGGTTTCTTCCAAGGGATTGAGGTCTTCGCGTTGCAGGTTTTCTACTAAGCGCACCTGATGGGTGATGATGTCGTCCATCTCGCGGACAATTACGGGTACTTCGGTTAGTCCCGCCATTTGAGAAGCCTTGAAACGGCGTTCCCCAGCTACTAGTTCGTAAATATTTTTTGGTAAAGGACGCACCAGGAGTGGTTCGAGAATGCCTAATTCTTTAATTGAATGCGATAATTCTGCTAGTTTTTGCGGGTCAAAATAACGGCGGGGTTGGGATATTGGTAATTTTATTTGGGTTAGGGGAATTGTGTTGGGACTGGGTTGATTTTCTGGCATAGAAGGCGCGGCGCTATTTCCGAATAGCAAATCAACGGGTTTTTTGATAGCGGTGTAGGGTTCGTTACGTTTTTTATTAGTCACGATTTTACTTCAAGTTTATCTAAGCTATTGGCGATTTTTTTAACTACGCTGATGGCGTTATGATTTTTATCAAACAATGCTAGCGGTAATCGGTGTTCGGATGCATCAGCAAAAGCGATAGTTTTAGGAATTGGTGGATAAACTGTACCAATATCTGATAATTGTTCTTGAATTGCTTTGACGGTGCGCGATTCTTGAGCGGTGCGGCTATCAAACATTGTGGGAACGAACCCGGCAAATTGCAATGTCGGGTTTGTATGGGCGCGGACTTGGGAAACGGTGTTGAGTAAAAGTTCGGTTCCTTTAAAGGATTTGAATTGGCACTGAATGGGAACGAGAATATGAGTAGCGGCGGTAAGGCTAAGAATGCTAAGTAAACCCAACGACGGGGGCGAGTCGATAAGAATAAAGTCGTAGTCATCTTTAACGACAGCTAGTGCATTTTTGAGGCGATATTCACGGGCGATCGCGCTAAATAGCTGCATTTCGCTAGCAGCTAAATTAATGTCGGCGGGGACGAGTGCCATACCGTGAATTAATTCTGGGTAAATGGGTAATGGCTTATTTTCAACAATTGCTTGCTGTATGCTTTCTGACAAAGTATCGGGTTCTAAACCCATAAAAGTTGTTAAACTTCCTTGCGGGTCCATGTCTACAAGTAAAACGCGGCGTTTTTTGAGCGCGAGATGGTAGCCGAGGTTTTGAGTCAGCGTTGTTTTGGCTACTCCCCCACTTTGGTTAAATAAGGCGATGATGCGGGTTTTGGTCACGAGTTGTATGTTGCGTTTGTAATAAAGATTGCTTATCTTAGCTCGCCAAATTTTAGCGCTAATTATTGCATCGATAAACTACAACTACCTCCTTCTCTTGACTATACTCAATCTCATGTTCTTTGCCTGAACTGTTTGTATACAGAATCCGATTCGACCAACTCACAACAACAAGGTTTAACTTATAATCCTTCATTAGAGTTTGAAGAAGCTCCTTTGATAAAAGCAGACGAGTTCCGTAACCAACTAAACTTCTGTGACTAAAGCCAACCTCAAATCCGTCGCACCAAAATAATAACTTCTGTGCAAGATTATTGTTAAATAAAAGACCTAAACCATTCGCATCATCCCAGGATAAGTTATATCGCTGAATCCATTCGCCAGTAATACTTGCAAGCGTAGACCTAATGTAATGCCACCACCAACCCCAATGGAGCGAAACCAGCGGAATTGTTGCCAATGAGTCTTTTTGCTCGATGTCGGTACGGCTGCGTTGGAGAAGATGTTGAGCTTCATCAATCATGAGTGAGTAGTATGGTGGCTCAGGAGCAAGTTGTAAAAGAGCTTCACCGGATTGGACTTGGCAATCTCCTCGAAGAATCGCATCCGCAAGCGTAGGTGTTGCAAGAAATGAAGTGGCAAGACGCTTCTCTACTATTCTGCCTGCTTTTTGATAGTATTCATCCACCACAGGTATCCATAGATTTTCTAGGTTTTGCTCTTTCAAAACCTCTTCTCCCTCAAAATTAAGCCAATCCTGTACCTCATTAGTAAGTTCGTCACTACCGTAGCCTTTATGCACAAATGGAACGGTTATATCATTTGGCTTTGGATGCAATTCCTTATGCGGGAATCGAGTGTCGTAAAGGCGTACAAGAGCATCAATCGCATACTGTGCCGAGGAATCAATTGGTGTTTCGCGAAGTAGTCGTTCAAGGACTCGGTTGAAGGCGTGCCAAACATAATAATCATCGTAAGTTTCAAAGGGGATATAATCTTGATTGGTATTGCTACTGTAATTTTGCCAGCGACTTCCAAATTCTTGATTTGCTTCATCTCGATTAAAACCAATTGCTTCCATCTCCTGTTCAATTCGCCAGTAAATTTCATTTAGATCAAAATCTAGACCTTCACAGATTTTTTCAATAATCTTGCGTATAGAACGTGCTGTGTTTTTCAGTGTTGTATTACGAAAGTAAGACGATGGACTGAGATTTGAGGGAAGAAGCACAAGTCCAGTGCTTACAAGGCTGGGGCGAAGAGATTCAAGCTTTACTCGGATCTTGTCTTTATCTTCAATATTATTTAATATTGCTTGAAGAGCTTGTGTAAGATAATAAGTCCGTTCAGCGTGTGGGGTATCCAAGGCTTCTAATAAAGCATCAATATAGTTACTCAGAAGATTTGAGTTTTCCAATGTCACAGACGCAAGAATTAAAGCTGATTGAGTATTGACTGTAAAGTCCTCGTGCTGAAGAAGGCTAACCAACCAGGGGATTATTGAATTAGGCTTACAAAGCGCAAAATCTTTGAGAAAATGAACTAGGTGCTGGCGACAGTGAAGGACTGGTTCAGTCCATGCGTGTATAATCAGGTCATGTGCAATGTTCTCAAAGCTGTCAATTTGGTAATCAGATTTTCTCAACCATGCATAAGGGCTAGGTGATACAGATGGCAGATGCTCAAACTGACTTTCAACGAATGTGTGAAACGCCTCATAGAGTTGGACTGCTCTTTGGCGATAATTGTCTCCTAGTGCTATGATTCCTTTAATAAAAAGCAGAAAAGTTGTTTCACCGCCCCATGAGTAATCTTTGAGGTGACGGTCAAGAAATTTAAATAATACGTTTAAGGCTTTTTCTGGGTTTATGTCCGCTAATTTTTGGAACTCTTCCATACGCAGTTCCCAAAGATTAAATCGGTTTGCATCCATAAAAGCCTTTTCATATTGCTCCGCAGCTTTATCAGGACGACCAAGTTTGAGGTATGCTGCTGCCAAGTAACTGTAAATCTCGTGTATATCACGTAGGGATTCACGATGTGTTTGAAGCGCTTCGACAATTTGATTAAGTTGAAAAATTATTGTAGTACGATTGATTAGTTGTGCTGCTGCTTCTTTGACAAAAGTACCTATCTCGTAAAAGTTATGTTGTTCCAAAAGTTGCTCAATACCGTTTTTAAAGTTCTCTACAGAATCTGACAGCTGCTTGATGAGTGTATCTCTGGAAACATGCCTTCCCGAAAATTCTACTTGCGAAGGTGGTTGTAAACCTGGAGAAGACTTGGTATTGCTGGGTTCGGCTGGATATGTTGAGAAGGATGTAATTGGAGCTAATCCAGCCTCTGCTGCATACTTGTTATACCAGTCAACGCAAAAACCACGTTCTGTAGGGGGTATTTCTGTAAGCAGAAACTGTCGGATACGTCTTTCTAACCATCGTTTTATATCCTGAGACGCATTAGCTACTGCAACTTTGAGGAGGTGTAAACGTACCTCAAATTTCTCTTTACAATTCTCTTCATAGCCAGTTCCATATTCAAGAATTAGCTCAGACAGGATATAAGCCAAAATTAATTCCTCGCCATTATAAGAAGAGAGAAAATATTGCAATACATCTGAGAATTGCCACTCAACCACATTATGACGATATGTTGCCAGCAATCCTCTTGCCGCTACTAAGTCTAAGCGAACTGTTGTTGAGAAAAGCTGCCTTGGAAACCACCTTGTAGTCTTACCATCTGTGAATTCCCAAATCAGGAGATTCCATTCTGCAATATCAGCAACACGTTTCCGGAAAGGTTCTGGTTCAAGGCTGTGTATTTCCTCCAATGCTTGTATCAATAGGCTCACCGTAGGGTCTTTACGATAACCGTACCCCCTTAACGCCTGAACTGCTTCTTGAAGCCAATCACGCCCAAGTTGGAAGTGACCGCACATTCCAGCAAGCTCTGCAATTAAAAGTAGCTCGTTCGTTCGAGATTGAGTTTCCAGTTCTGTTTTAAAAACGTAATCGTGAACTTCTACGAGCAAGTTCTGCAAGCGTCCTCGCAGAACTGGGAAGGTAGCGAGTACTTGCAAGCCTGTGATTCTAGGAATCGAGAAGGTTTTGCCTTCGCAAGCAAAGCTAAAGTTTTCAAGTAGCAGATCAACCTCACCTTCGCCAGTAATATAACGATTAACTATATCCTTAATCAACGAAGGCAAATCCCCAGTTACCGCAACTTGAATTTCGACCATGCGTTCTCCCAGTCGTCGCTCATGTTCGGTCAAGTGCGCTATTGCAGCAAGTAAGTTTTCTGGTTGGTTATTGCTTGTGGAAATTTCATAGCTTATTCGGTAGTAAGCAGCAACCGAAGAGTTGCTAATTTGGAGGTAGTTGTTTAGAACTTGCAGTTCGTTGTAACGGCGAATATATCCAAGTGCTGCAACGTAAGCCCTAAATATCTCAAATTCTGTTGATTTAGGTGCCCAACCATCCTTGTATTCAAGTTGAGGGTGCAAGACAATACCCTTAAGAAGCATCTCCACGATGTCAGTGCCAAGGTCATTCCGTGCCACATGACCAGCCAGTAAAATGCGTTCATTCTGTTTTTTTATGCGGCGTGCAACATCACGGGCGTGGTAAGCTGCTGTGTTTGGTCTATGCTTCGTCTCAAGTTTGACAATTTGGAGTAACCACGCATCCTTACGAGCAACCCATCCTGGTTGTGTCAGAAGAAGTCGTTTTAATGTGCGAAGGGTTTGCCACCGACCAAACAAATAAATATTTCTAAGCACTATCGGCAGAAGTTTACTTCCAACATCAATACGACCAAATAGCCCTCCGTCATTGGGTTCAGGCGGTTTTCCTATCCATTTAGAAAGTATTGTAGCAGCCCTGGAAGAATAAACTGAAATAAGTTCTCCAATAGCAATAGTATAATCACCTCCTTCAATTCGCCCAGGCAGACTTTCTAAAAAATCTTGGGCAAGCACTCGACCGAGTTCATATTCGCCACGTTCAGCCAGATGTACAATAATCCTGGCTGTTTCTGCGGAAAGGTCATATACTTCGCGCTCTTGGGCAAAAGCAGCTAAAGCATCGTCAATTTCGCCAACTGCAAGAAGGGTACGCCATAATTGTGTACGGTCAAGGTAAGTTTCAAGACGGTCTTGAGTATGCGAGAGAAGTGCAGCACTTCGAGCAGTTGCAACCAAATTACGTTCACCGACAGCAGCACGAGCAACAGATTGTATAGCACCAACTATTTCATGAGCAGGACGACCTCGGCGAATAGCTTCCGAAATATAACTCTGTCCGTAATTGGCTATCAAATAGTTACGGTCATCAGCAGACTCAGCATATCGGTGTGCATACATAAACCATAAAAGCTGATTTCGCCTTGCATTAAGGTATGAAAGAACATATGCATCTAACTGTTGCAATTGTTCGGGTAATAACTCCGAACGGATAAAATCACGAAAGCTGTTATGGAAAACTCGGCAGCCTGTTTCGGAAACCTGCATCAAGTGTTTCATGCGACCGAACAGACGTTTTCCCTCAAAGGCATCTTTTATATCAGCCATAGCGAGGATATCTGCTACTTGCACGCGAAAACGCAACCGTGCTGCAAGCCCACACAATTTCTGTACATCTGTCTCGTTACTAAACTCATCCCATAAAGCACCGTAGTAGGAGTTTATATGCCCCCCATGTGGAGGCAATTTTGCTACTAAGTTGTCGTACTCTTCGATTGAAACTTCTGCAAGTTGCTCTGCGATAAAGCGTAAATAAAGAGGTAATCCTTCACTGCGCTTGTGGATCTCGCGAATTGTTGCATAATTTGGTAGATGTGCTGCCTCAAAATAGCGCATGAGGAAGCGATGGGTTTGCGTAAGCTCAAATAAGGGGATATCTCGTTTGGCTTCTCCCCGGCATTGCCGTTCAATAGCCGCAGGCAAATACTCTGTAGACTGGCTTCCAATCAAGCAGACTACTCCATGAGGGAGTTGTAATGGGAGAACTCTTAATAGCTTTTGTGTTGCCTCAATTTCGGCACGCCCAACATGGTCCAGACCATCAACTACCATCAAAAGTTGCTGTCCACGAAGGTTAAAATGATTACCAATTAATATCAGCAATTCATTGAGACGGGATTCGGTATACTCGTAACGTCTTTCATCAGGGATAATTTCAGGAAACTCCTGGCGGAGTTGCTCAATCATGGATTTTAAAAACGCTTCTACCCCTACGCGCTCGCGCTGGAGTGGATCGTTTATCTGCGTGAATGCGTAGTACCGTACAAGTGGTTGTCCTTGCCGTCGTAGTTTCTTAATAAGCTGCGTAATAAAAGTAGATTTGCCGCTGCCAGGAGGACCTACAATGGCAGTATAAGTTGCACCATCTCGAAATATAGTTTGTAAGACATCTTTTTCAAAAGCTGGTCGTGCAACGTATGTTTTTAAATCAATAGGAAATCTTTGTGGGAGAGTACTGTTATCTATTTGAAGTGCTTCAAGTACATTTTCCCGGTAGATTGGTCGGGATTTTTTCTCCAAGTACCAGCGTTCAACGCTAGCCATGAATCTCCCATAAACACCAGGTGCATTCAGTCCGAGTCGTCGTTGCAGCCAATCACGTTGGATAATCTCGTCTAGAACCTCCTCGTTCGGTTGGCGAAGGTCGAACCTGAGTCCGCCAAGAAATATGACCAATTCGCCATCAGAAAGGTTTAAAATTTTCTGTAATTTCTTCCTCTTTATTTTCTGCCAAGTTCCCCGCACAAATCCATCACGGAAGCGATCGCCATCAAGGAAAGAGCCGAGATTCGCACCAGCAGCCCGGTTCGTAAAAATTCGGATAATGATTTCCTTACCACTGTGACGAAGCGATTTCCATGCTTTCCCCAACTCAGCCAAACTGATATGTAAATCGGCAGATTGGTCAACAAGTTCACCAACATCAGGATCAAAATCAAGGAGCGCATGTTGTCCCATAGCGTGCTTTGCTTGGAAGCACTCTATTCTCTCACTCGACTCAATAATCACATCATCAGCAGGAGCAGCAGAACTATCTTCGTGCCGCACGTGTTCAATGGTCAGCTCCGACAACATTCTTAGACATGACAAAGCAAGTAAACGAAGCTCATATGAATCTCCTTTGCGTCGCGGGGTACTTATTTTTCGCTGTGGAAAATCTTCGTTCATAATTTGAGAAAATTAGAGGCTGCGACGTTTAGCAAATAATATATTACTTCATATAAATATTACTTCGTAAGTGCTAAGAACTGGACTCAGCATTTATGAACTGGGGCGAAGGAAGCGTAAATGTAACGGTATCTAAAAAAAAACATTCGCAATATCAACCACTTAAGCCGTAAAAACAAATGGTTGATTAAAAGTAAGATAAGCAAAACACTCACATAAGGTATAGATACACATAATGAATTGGTTGCCAGAGAGCCTGCTTGAAATGCACTTTCATAGAGCAATTATTAAAGGATATGAAAAACGATTTGGTGCAAGATTTCTCAGACTCTTAAAACCTTCTCCTCAAAAAGAGGCATGGGTGGGTTTTGACCAAGGCTGGACATATTCCGATTTATCAGAACAAGATTTATTTAAACAACTCCGTTCTGCTATTTCAAACAGTAGCTCAAAAATATCTAAATTTTATTTTGGAGAGTTTTTACAATTCAAAGTTGTAGAAAAAAGAATTCGTGTAAGTAAAAATACTCCTAGATGGTTTCAATTACCATACTATCGTTCTGCTTTGTCACTGAAACCTAATAAATCCACTAACAAATCCCAACATGAAACTCTATGTAAATTGAGTCATATAGGTGGTGCTAAAGTTTACTATGCCTGCCCCATGATTTTTGACCAGGATAAATTGTGGGAAGAGCCAAATCTAAAATTATTACGCCTAGTGGATGTGACAACAGCGCCAAAAGGTTGGCTCACAAATGGATCGCATCACATTGTTTTTCAAAATCCAGACACCCCAAAACCAATGTGGTGCAGCGACCCAGTTCCCGGTTCTGCATTTTCCTTTGAAGAGCGTTTGGAAGTTGACAATCAATTATCCCGGTTAAATGCGTCGGAAGTGATTGATCTAATTTCTCGTACCGCACAAGCGTTAAGAAGTGAATATGAATATGGAAGAGACTATTTAACTGGTTATTTGCCTGAATCAATGCGAATTTATGAGTTTACGGCAG
This sequence comes from Rivularia sp. UHCC 0363, assembly GCF_034931125.1. Taxonomy (NCBI): domain Bacteria; kingdom Bacillati; phylum Cyanobacteriota; class Cyanophyceae; order Nostocales; family Rivulariaceae; genus Rivularia; species Rivularia sp. UHCC 0363. Next base: position 26,951 of record NZ_JAYGHM010000084.1, read on the forward strand.
ATTAGGTATTCAATCCTTTTATATTCGTCTTGTAGTTTTAAATAAATCTCTCCCCTTTACCATGCTTGGCATTAAGCCTCCTATACGTTTAAAAACCGGCTGTACTGGTTTGATAACTCCCCCTATATCTCGTTGCCGCTTCATCTGATCGGGTGTTGAATCATCACCGCCTCCAATGGCTGGGGAATTGGCTGTTGATTTACTATCGTTACATCGTTAACGAAGAGTGCTTTTAGCCTGCAATCAAGCTTGTTTCCAAGGCTCAAACCATAGAGGAGCAACTTTAAACCCACCACCACAGACGACCCCAAATTGCTGGTAATAAACATAGTCGGCATTATATGCTGGAAAATATATCATTTCTCACGCAATGACTCGTCGTCTACCTGGCACGTTCCATCAAGTCCATGAAGCTGAATTAGTCTCTCCTAGCGAAGAAGAGGTTTTTAAAGATTATTATTTCCCAAATCGTCAAAAAATCAAGTCTTCTACCCAATTGATTGATATGTGGCTTAACTCAAGTCGCATCAAGTCTTCTGAAACTCGGCGCGGCTACCGAGCAATGGTCTTGGATTTGGTTGGTTGGCTTGAAAGTAAATACAATATGCCCGATTTAAGATTATGCAATCTAGCCCATCTGCAATCTTATATTGCTTACATTAAGGACGAAAAACCAGTAAAACATACTGACCGTAAAGGTTTGTCGAAGAATACGATTGCTGTTCATGTCTGTGCAATTCGTTCTTTGTGGAAGTTTGGCTGCAAGCAATCAATAGGTTATTTTTACCTCAATATAGCGTCTGAGTTAACGGTTGAATGGTGCGACAATACGGCGCAGCGGGTTCTGTCCCAAAGAAGAATTGACAAGTTGGAAGTTGCTGCCAAGGAAGTTTCCGAGCGCCATTGGATTTTATTTACTTTGCTGTTCTACTCCGGATGTCGTATTGGGGAGGTAGGTAGGACGAAGACTAACCCAACTGGCTTGCTGTGGCGACATTTCCAAGAAGACGCGGACGAAGAAGGCGATCCGATTCTCATACTAACTATTACTGGCAAGGGGAATAAGGTGAGGTCTTTGCATTTAGATACTGAAACTAGCGAAATTCTAATGGATATGCGGGGTACAGCATCTGACGATGACCCGGTATTCCCTTCCCTCAGCCCCAAGGGTAAGGGGAAAGCATTAAGCGACCGGGGGATTCGCTGGATGATGGAACAGGTTTCTGATAAGGCTGGTATCAAGTTTAGCCCCCACTGGTTAAGACATAGCCATGCGACTGTGGCGCGTCGCAATGGTGCAACTACTTTGGATATTAGGGAACAGCTTGGGCATACTACCGATACTATGACCAGCAGGTACGCAAAGATGATTGATAAAAAAGGTACAAGTCAGTTTGTGAGGAAACGTAAGTAAGTTACTGGTGCTAGCGGCAGATAGATATGGGAAAGCAGCGATTGGATGCGTCATGTCCCCACCTGGCATTCCATCATATTTTCTTTAGTAAGAGGGCAGGATGTTATAACAATACAAGCGCCTCTCTCCATAACGTATTCTTATGTCAAAGCTTTCATTATTAAACAATACAATCCGGGGCAGTTTAATTATTTAACTGGGTGGTACAACCCGTCTTTTTCGTTAAATCGCCACGAATATTTACTCCTATCTAAATTCTTACTCCACTCCTCAAACTCTTTATTGTTAAGCGTTGCAAGATTATCTTTTAGCGTGGGAATGTTGACGTTAAGTCGTAATGCTAACTTTTGCTCGTCTAACGCTTCAATTTGAGGCGGTCGTCCGCTTTGGTTGTAAGGATTGCCCGAATATTTTCTAGAACGATTGTTTGATGCGCTTCCATTACGTTGAATGGCGGTTAACGCTCCTTCCAACTTTGCGATCGCATGGCTGAGTGTTTCGAGTTTTTCTTCAATTTTAGTTAATCTTTCTTCTGTTTGAGAATTGGCAGCGGCATTTCCCGTCTTGGTCGTTTTACCTTGACCGTTGGTGTTGCTCCATAGTTGCTGCAAGTTTTCTTCTATTTTCTGCAAGCGAATTTCTGTACTTACTTCTACACCCGGCGCATCTCCTAAGATTTGGTGCAGCCCTCGGATTACTAAGTCGGTTGCCGTGGTGCCGCGTTCCTTTGCTGCTTCACGTAGTGCATCCGCTAGAGGTTTGGGAAGTTTAAAGTTAATTGACTCGCGTTCTACTCGCGTCATATCTACACCCGGATATATACGGTTATGTTTCTGAGCTTATAACGCGGTGGGGGTACAAGGAACAATTAGCCGCAACCGCTGTAACTGAAAGCAATCAAGGTTAAATTTTCATCCAATATGGTAGATATTAATTTTAGGTATCGCATAATTATTTAATGAAAACCAATTCGCTATCCCCAACTCTACCTCTTACTAACACCACCGTATTAGTAACTCGCGCCGATCGACAATCGGATAATTTTGTTAAACTACTTCAACAATATGGTACAACTGCTTTATCAATGTCTTGTTTATGTATAGCACCACCTACCAATTGGGAACTAACTGACAACGCCCTAACTAATATTAACGAGTTTGATTGGTTGATTTTTACTTCCACCAATGGCATTGATTACTTCTGCAACCGCATGATTAATAATCAAGGTAATATAAACGCTTTGAAGAATATAAAAATAGCAGTTGTTGGTTCTAAAACAGCCAATCATTTAATTAATTATGGTATTACTCCTAGCTTTACTCCTCCAGATTTTGTATCGGATTCATTAATAGAATGCTTTCCGAATAAAGATAATTTGAAAGGAACCAAGATACTTTATCCAAAGTTAGAAGCAGGTGGTAGAGAGAATATTCCAGAAGAATTATCATCCCTTGGAGCTTCCGTTACCGCAATTCCTGCATATCAATCAAATTGTAATAACAAAATACCATCCTCCATTGTAAGCGCTTTTAAGGAAGGGAAAATTGATGTTGTAACGTTTGCTAGCCCTAAAACAGTAGAATGTTTTTATCAGATGATTCAATCAATTGGTGGGGAATCATTCTTAAATAATATTTGTATTGCTTCTATTGGTCCGGTTACATCTGTAGTTTGTAAAGATGTATTAGGAAGAGTAGACGTTGAAGCACAACCATATACTTTGAATGGATTGATAAAAGCAATTATTAAGTGGAATAATTATGAGAAAAATCATCATAAATAAATTGTAGCAATCATGGTAATTAAAATATTTTAATAATCAATAAAATAAGCTTTGATTAGAATAAAAAAAGGAGAATAATTACATGGTTTACCTCACGATAAAAAAGTTTAATAATAAATATATTAATCGCGGTTTATAATAATTAAAAAAGGAGAAACGATTATGACAACAGATAAATCTACTCGCACCGCCCGTAGAGGAAGAATATTCCCAGAAATACAGTGGACGGAAGAACAAAAAGCGCAACGTGAAGCTGAACGCGAGGCTTTTTATCAGCGCTGCAAACCAATATTTGATAAAGTTAAATCGGAATTAATTGAAACTCATTACAACTGGTATATTGCTGTTGAACCGGACAGTAGTGAGTATTTTATTGATAAAAATTTAGAAGTAGCTTCCCATCAATGTCGTGACAAGCATCCTGGTAAAATACATCATAGTTTCCGAATTAATGAAACTGGTGCTTGCGGAACTATATAATGAACGGATTTTTTGGTGAGGAAGATTCTCTGCTTTTTGAAATTTTATTAATAGCATCTGATGGATTAGAGTTACCAGTAGACGCAATGCTTGATACTGGTTTTTCTGATTTTTTAGCTATTAATGACCAAGATATAGATGCACTTGGGTGGGAACGTTTGCGAGAACAAACAATGCGTACTGCGCGGGGAGATGTCAAATTTGATATTTATATTGGTAAAGTAATATTTGATGGTCAAGAATACGATATCCCCGTTCATGTTGGTAAAGATTTATCTGAAGTTTTACTTGGTCGTCAATGGCTTACTAATAAACGATTAGTTGTGGATATAAATAAAAATGAATTGACGTTGGAATAGCCCTCTGTCATATTGATAGTTCATTTTTAGTTAAGGTTCAGTTTGATTTTTATTCAAGTTAAACAAAAGCTTCACGACACCAGCGGTTAACTAAAATAAATGCAAGCGCTGCTTCTGTTACTCTTATATTGAATTCCTAATTATATAGAATTCAACTTCAGTTCAACTTGCTATTCCTGCGGAGATAAAAAACCGAAAAGCGAGAGGAATGCTGATGTTTAGTAAAGGGTAGAGTTTAATGAATTGATGTTATGTTTATAATTTAGCATTCAAAGTTAATCGGATTCCCATTAAAATGCCCATAAATCTTATTCGCTTTTAACCATACTGGTAATGTTCTTTCTACTTCTTCCAATTCGTTTCCGTTTTCATCTACTAACCCATGTATAATCTGCACTATAAAAATATTGAATGTGCCACTATTTTTGCTTGTTAAAATTGATGACGAGACATTATATAGTATTCTCAGATTTCCCTTCAGAATAACTACAATGCTCATCTTTTTTAAGACTAGGATTAACAGCGCAAGGTAATAAGTAATCGCCCGAAGCATATTTACAACCCAAGCACTGATAAGATAAATAATCTCCCCTTTCTACTAAATCATTTTCATAATTTCTACTTAATCTGACCAGCATATATGAAGTATCTCTATCCCCCTGGGCTGCTGCTCCTGCTCCTAATAAAATAAACCCAATTGCAAATCCACAGCTTCCAGAATTTGCCCTTTTAAGTGAATAGGGAGTTTTATTCCCTGTTAGTGGTAAAGCTATTAATCCAAATCCAGAAACAATAAATATGCTAATACTTATAGCTGTTGCCCAGCTTGATAAGCAAGCTAACGAATACCAAATCCCTATTTCTTGAAATTGTTGTAATTTATTTTTTATTCTATTCATGATTAAAATCTATTGGTTTACCGTTGAAATGTTGATAAATATTATTCGCTTCTAACCAATTGGGTAATGTTCTTTCTACTTCTTCCAATTCGTTACCATTATCATCAACCAATCCATGTACGATTTGTACTCTAGATAATGGTGTTTCTCCATTAGCCGAAAACTTCTTAAGTTGAATTGTGCCTGATTTTCTGGCTTCAAATGTTCCTTCTACGGTGCTTTCATTAGTAAAATAGTGGTTAACACCAATGAAGTATTCTTTAGCTTTACGGGTATCTGTAAGATGCATGGAGAAGAATTTCATTGCTGCTTCTTTACAGCTATCAATTTTCTTTAAGTTGGTAAATTCATCAATAATGATTTGCTGTTTTGTAGATGGTTTTTCTTTGATTCGTTGTAACCATCTATCAGTTGCATCTTCTAAAGACTGTCCGATTTCTTCTTCTGATTCGGCTTTTAAGGTAGCATCAAGTAGTTTCCATACTTCCCAATTCTCCCCAGTAGCGTGTCTATCAATTAGTTGATAGATTGGTGCATCAAAGCAGTATTTACGAATTAATGCGATCGCACCAGCAGTATTGGTTTTACCGCTACCTTGGGAACCAATCAGCCACAGGGGTTTAGCGTTTTTAATCAGGTCGTACAGCCAACCGTCTTCATGGGATTTTAGAGCTTCTATAAGGGAGTTAATCAGTTGTTTGTCGCTGGTTTGATTAGTCAAGGGTTGAGACGATTTTTTATTTTGTAATTTATCTATTTCTTTTTCTGCTTTGTGTTTATCTAGTAGATTGGATGCAATTTGTTTGTCCATCTGGGAATGATTTACAGCTCTGGCTTTGAGATAATCTTCTAATTGCAGTTGGTTTTTAATAGCTTCGTTTTCATCATCGGTTAGCCCTAGTTCTTTTCTTTGCTGCAAATCTTCTTGGGTTAAGCCGTCTTTTAAAGTATCTGTATGTAATTGGTTAGAATGTTGTTTAATATCTCGGTTGCGTCTATGTTGTTGCCAATTATAATAAGCTGTGGTTTTCTCGGCTTCTCCTAGTTGGTAATCGGATTTTTTAAGCCTACCGACGCGAGAAGCCATGCTGAGTGAAATCCCCCACAATCCTACGACAGAGGCTACATTACCGTATATTTGATAAGGGTTATCTTTAGGGATGATTTTTACTAAGCTAATTGTGCTGCCCATGTATGGAATAATGGAGCCATAGCTGTTATATTTGTCCCATTCTTCTGCTAGGACATATCTTGGTTGATGACAGTATTTACTATCTAGTTTCTTTTGTGCTTTTTCTAAG
>NZ_JAYGHM010000085.1:0-33118 GCF_034931125.1 Rivularia sp. UHCC 0363
TCTGGTTGTAACTAGCGAGCGAGACGCTCGCACTACGAGTGTGTTACCCATCATATTTAATGTGGTGGAGTACTAAACATAGAGCCAATCTAAAATCTAAAATCGTCTGACCTTATATCAAAATATGCTGCAATTCCTAACGTCCATTGGCTTCTATTAATTCCGATTTAACTCGACTTTTATAGCGTTCAGATATTGCTTGTTCGGGATCGATGCCATCAAAGGTAGGGGGTAGCCAAACTCGGAGAACTAACAATATTCCTAACACTAATAAAAAGGCACAAGTTGCTACAACTTGAGTCCAACTTAGTTCTAGTACACCCTGAACGATAATTTCTCGCAATGCGGAAACTATAGAAACTTCAACAGCTACCCCAATTGATACTCGATGTTCCTGCAAGTAAATAATCAGCAGTCGGAATAACTCAACTAAAATCAGCAAAAACAGAATATCGGCAGTAACAGCTTGAGACTCTAAAGGTGGAAGCAAGGAAAGAAACATATCTCTCACCTCAAGCACCATGAAGCTAAATAAACCGATACATAAGCAAATTACGATTAAATCTTGGATAAATTCCAGACTTTTGACAACGCGCTCCCGATTGATGTTATACATGGAAATTGATGTAGTTTCAGCAGGTTTATGCATAAGGTGAGGGGAGATGGGGGGATGGGGGGACAAGGGGAGATTTGTATTATTATTAACTCCTAACCTTTGATCTTTAACCTATTTAATAATGATTACCAACTTTGCGGTGATGGACTGCGGTTAACGCATTTATTTGAGCAATTCGTCCGGTTTGAACGGTGCTGTAAATCACCCAATGATCGCCACAGTCCATGCGGGTGGTGATTTCGCATTCCATGTAAGCCAGAGCTTCAGCTAAAATCGGAGATTGATTGGTAGCAGCAGCATAAGTTTTTACTCCAGCAAAGCGATCTGCACCGGGAGCAAAACGCTTGAGAAAATGTTTCATTAATCCTTGATATTTACCTTCTTCTAAGACGTTTAATACAAAGCGATCGCCTACGTGCATTAAGGATTCTATGGCTCTATCTTTAGCAACTGCGATCGCAACTCCCAAGGGATTAACACTCGCTTGTGTCACCCAAGAAGCCAGCATTGCACTTTGCACTTCTCCTTTTTTAGCGGTGATGATATAAAGTCCGGTGCTAATACGTCCTAACGATTTTTCTAACTCGCTATCGATGGCTTTGATTTGTTTTATAGTGCGATCGCGATTTAACCATTGTCCTAAATCGGTTCCGGCTTCGTCACAAAGCTGCTCTATAACTTTGCTGGGTGCTTCCTTAACTAATATCGGGGGGAAAGCTTCGGTTAATCCCAGTTCTTGAAATTTATTGCGTAAGGGGTAAACGGGTTCATCTTCTCCTCCTCCCGATTCTAATAACCCAATTGCTTGTTTATTATGAACTGCCGCCAAAATAGTGTTTAAAGCTGCTTGAGCTACGGTATTATGTTGAGGAGGCATTCCAATCACTAAACCGGCAGCTTGAGCAACTATTTCTCGGACTTCTTGAGGCTCGGCACTATTAATATCTACTAATTCTACCGCTACATCTGTCCTGGCACTGCCATGCGCGATCGCTCTGACTAACTCCTCACTATAACCGTAATCTTCAACATAAAATAAAACTACTAATTTCTCGGTTTTGGCTTGCTCCAAACTCCAATTTTGATAGCGTCCGATCCATTCCGAAATATGATGTTGTAATAAAGGCCCGTGTCCCGTCGCTACCGTTTCAATTGTTAATTTTTCTATCCGTTTTAAAGCCGATAACACCGAACGTGCATTCGGTCCCATGAGACAGTCATAGTAATATTTAAAATCTTCCTCTATCTCAGAGAAATTTTCATCGTAAGTGCGATCGTCACAGTAATGCATTCCAAATACATCACAGGTATAAAGAGTGCTAGTTTTATGGTCGTAAGTAAAGATTGTATCGGGCCAATGTAAGTTAGGTGCAGAAACAAATTCTAATTCGTGTCCGTTACCCAAATCTAGCTTCTGTCCGCTTTTCACCACCATTGATTCAAAAGGCTGGTGAACCATATTTTCTAAAAACTGAATCGCAACTTTAGCACCGACAACAGTAATAGAAGGAGCTAATTGCAAGATATTTTTTACTAAGCCACTATGATCTGGTTCCGTATGACTAATAATCAAATAATCTATTGTATTTACGTCAATTAATCCTGTAATTATTTCCAGATATAACTCCTCAAACTTGCGGTGAGAAGTATCAACTAAAGCAACTTTTTCTGATTGAATTAAGAAAGAATTATAAGTTGTGCCATTCTGCAAACCAAACTCGATATCAAAACGTTCTCTATCCCAATCTAAACAGCGAATAGCAGTAGTTTGCTCGGCAATTTCTATAGTTTCAACTGTTAAACGTCCTGAATTAGGTATAACTTGAGTAGATGTGAGTTGAACCATAAGTTTTATCCAAAAATATATTATGTGCAGCGGTGTTATTACTTATTATCTTTACTCAAAAAGATATATTAGTAAAATGTAAATTACTGAAGCGACTGATTAGAAATTTTTATATATATTAGCAAAAATGGCGTTCAGTTATGCTGCCTAATTCGCTCTGCTGCTTTATTCTACGCTCTGTGCGTCTAGTAAAGTTTTTTCGTCAATCTGGTAAGAAGGCAGTAAGTCTATGCAAAGGATTATTAATTAAAATACTAAAATGAATCAACCTTTGCAACTTTCACTTTTTGACTCAGTACCTCAATTCAAAACGATTGCGGAAAAAACTGGCACCTTTACTGATAACATGATTCAGGTTATGGATATTATATTTACGATTTAGCAGTAATTTTAACGAATTATTGGGGAATGACAGAATATTCCCAAATTAAAATAAATTTGTTGCAGGGATATAGAACTATTAAAGAGCTTTCAGTTGAAATGGAAAATCAACTTTCATTATTTATGGTAGCAAGATGTATTTTTCTTGCGCTTTATCTTGCAGGTAAATCAGAGCAAGAATCAATTAAGCAAACTGCATTGGAACGGATACCGCTTTATATTGAGAAGTTAAAAGATATAATTGCCTATGTATGAGCGGCTTTCATGAGTTTAAGATGAAAGAATATTACAAAGAAGATTTAGCATATATTCATGATGTTGGTTTCAGTGATTACTGTCTCAAATCAGCACCCGGCATTTTAGAAATCTTGCAGAAAAACCATATAAATACAGGTTTAGTAGTAGATTTGGGTTGCGGCAGCGGATTATGGGCGCAAGAACTTGTAAAATCTGCTTATCGCGTTATTGGAATTGATATTTCCTACTCTTTTATTGATATTGCTCGTCACAGAGTACCGGAAGCGGAGTTTCATGTAGATTCGCTATTCAATGCAGAAATTCCACCTTGTAATGCTGTTACATCTATTGGTGAATGTCTTAATTATCTGTTTGATTCGGAAAACAATAATCAAAGATTGGTTGAGTTATTCCGTCGTATATACAAAGTGTTAATTCCTGGGGGTGTTTTTGTCTTCGACATTGCGACACCAAAACAGATTAATCTGGGAACTATAACTAAAGGATTTACAGAAGGAGAAGATTGGATAGTACTAGTTGAAAAAGAGGAAAAGCAGGAAATATTAACTCGTCGGATTATCACTTTTCGTCGCTGTGGGGAACACTATAGAAGAGATGAAGAAGTGCATCAGCAGAGGTTATATGAAGCGGCAGACATTGTACAAGCGCTTGCTCAAATTGGTTTTCGAGTTGAAACTTTAAAAGGTTATGGTGAGTTTAATTTACCGCCAAATCATACAGCTTTTATTGCATTTAAACTGACAGAATAAGTCTATCGCCAGTTGCATAAAGACCCAATAATATGCTTATCCATATATTAACAATTAACTGCTAGCATTTATTTGCGATCGCGTTTATCTTTGAACTGGCTGTTTTTTATTAATTTACCTATGAACGCAACAACATTTTCACCCCAAGAAGTTCTCAAACAATTACAATGGCGTTACGCTACCAAAGAATTTGATTCGGGCAAAAAGATTCCCGAAGATGTCTGGAAAGTCTTAGAGCAAAGTTTGGTACTCGCTCCTTCCTCTTTTGGAGTACAACCTTGGAAATTCTTCGTAATTCGCAATCCCGAAATTCGTCATCAACTAGTAGAACATTCTTGGGGACAAAAACAGGTTGAGGAAGCTTCCCATTTGGTAGTTTTAACCATTAAAGAAGATGTCAATAGCGAGGATGTTGATATTTATCTCCAGCGGATGTCAGAAGTGCGAAATACACCTGTAGAGAAACTTCAAGGGCTTGGGGATATGGTAAAAGGTTTTCTCCAACAACCGCCTAATACCTTTGATAAAGATACATGGTCTGCGAAACAAGTTTACATTGCTTTAGGATTTTTTATGACTTGTGCGGCAATGTTGGAAATTGATACCTGTCCAATGGAAGGATTTGATCCTGCTAAATACGATGAAGTTTTGGGATTGAAAGATAAGGGATATCACACAGTAGTAGTTTGTCCGGCTGGATATCGGGTACCTAGTGATAAGTATGCAAATATGGCTAAAGTCCGCTTTGAGACGGAAGATGTATTGGAGTATGTAGATTAAGGTTTTTTATAGATAATTGCCCTCAGACTAGAAGTCTGGGGCTATACAAACAAAGCCCACCTTCGTGGGCTAATAATATGCATTTCATTAGCTAAACTCGTAAATACAAAAGATTACTTTTATGTTCCTTTCAGTTTTATCAACAGTTTAGTAATTCATCAAATATGTAGCTGATAATTAAATAACATGGAAATTAATCAAACCACTGCATCAAAACTTGTACAATTAGTTTTAAACTGCGTCGAGTGCGAGTATCCCCACAGCAATATTTACTGGCTTAGTAGCGATGAAGATGTCAAACCACCCCGCGAATTGACTCCCGCTTTTTATGGCTGTTTGGATTGGCATTCAGCAGTACACGGACATTGGTTACTGGCACGTTTAGCTCGTTATTTTCCCGAAGCATCTTTTAGTTTATCAGCAAAACAAGCCCTCGAAAAAAGTTTAATTCCTGAGAAGATTGAGGGAGAAATGGCTTATTTTAAACGTCATCCCCGGTTTGAAGTTCCTTATGGTGTCGCTTGGTTATTGCAACTTGCTGCGGAGTTACATGAGTGGGATGATGTTGGTGCGAAAAAATGGCTAACTGCACTGCAACCATTGGAAAAGCTGATTGCAGATAACTTACAGCACTGGCTGCAAAAACTGACAATTTGCGATCGCACTGGAATGCACAAACAAACTGCTTTCGGATTGGGTTTAATATTGGATTGGGCAAAAATTACGGAAAACTCCGATCTTATTAACTTAATTGAGCATAAAACAAAACAATTTTATCTTAATAATAAAAACCATTCTTTAAAATTCGAGCCGTTAGGACACGATTTTCTTTCACCTTCTCTCGCACAAGCAGATTTGATGCGACGAATACTTACACAAAATGCTTTCGCTGAGTGGTTAACCAAATTTCTTCCAGATATACCCGTTGATAATACAAATTGGTTAAAACCCCTTGAAGTTGATGATTCTGAAGATTATATGCAGTCTCATTTCTACGGACTAAATTTGAGTAGAGCTTGGATGATAGAAGGGATAATTTCTGGATTACCCGATGAAGATAAGCGGATAAATACACTCCACAATACTGCTACTATTCATCGTCAAATTGGCTTAGAAAATGCGATATGCGAACATTACGCTGGCAGCCATTGGTTGGGAACTTTTGCCGTTTATCTAACAACTTCTCGCGGTTTAAGTATTTAATTACCCATTAATTATAAAATTATTATGCTGCAAAAGAAAAAAAATTAAAAAAGCTTCATGACTCGGTTCCCTTACGATCAATTCGCCAAAGATTATCTTAAAGAATTATTACAACCTTTAGGAGAAGTTGAAACTAGCCGCAAAGTACCCGCCGAAATTAGAGAAATTGACGTTTACTTTGTCCCTTCATCTCAACCCACTATAGATAAAATAGAATTAGGTTTACTAGGGAGATTTGCCGATAAAATAGCATTATTTGAACCTTATAGGAATGCAGTTAAGATTTCAGAAATCCGTAGCTGCATGAAGAAAGTGTTCTATTTAATCGCCGAAATAGAACGCGGAAATAAAAGAGTTGATATTCCTACAGTAGAAGAGGAGCTTCCCAAAGTATGGGTATTAACACCTACCGCTTCTATTGCAATCTTGGATAGTTTCAACGCGATTCCAGACGAAGAAAACTGGGGTAAAGGAATATATTTTCTCGGTGAATCTGCCAAAACAGCAATTGTCGTTATCCACCAACTACCGCGCATCCCAGAAACATTGTGGCTGCGACTTTTGGGTAAAGGAAACGTACAAAAACAAGCGATCGCGGAGTTACAAGCACTACCTCCAGATAATCCATTACGAGCCAAAGCAATTAATGCAGTATTAAGCTTGAGAAGCATCTTAGAAATTACTCAAAATCAAAATATAGATGAAGAGGATAGGGAATTAGTTATGGCATTATCACCACTTTACTTACAACAGTTAGAAGAAGCCAAGCAAGAAGGAGTTCAAGAAGGAGTTCAACGAGGAGTTCAGCAAGGAGTTAGAACAGTGATTGAAAACTTATTACAAGTCCGCTTTGGTTCTTCCGATGAAGAATTAAGCACAATTGTCGAACCAATTTCAAGACTATCACCCCAAGAATTTACTCCTTTATTATTACAGCTATCTCGCGAAGAATTATTAAACAGGTTTGGTCAACGATAAAAACAAATTCATCCCCGTTTTACAAGTTGTTGAAACCAGCATTTCTTATACTATCCGTTACAGCAAACGCAGTAAACGCCAGCGGATTCTTGTTAGTCCTAAAGGGGTAGAAGTTGTAGCACCAATTAATACCCTTGAAGAACTAATTACTAATTTTATAAATAGCAAAAAATGCTGGTTATTCAAAGCTAAATAAACGCGATCGCTAAGCAGAAAAATTCATAAAAAAAGATGAGCATCAATTGCCCATCTTACAACTTAAATTTATAAATCTTTACCAAACCAAATTTTACTTAATGCTTCCTTGAATCGCAGTAGCATCAATAGGTTTCATAAAGTACAACTTCACAGCATGCCAACCATTGGAAAGATAATAAGGTAGCTTTTGGAAGATTTGCAGTAATTTTGGTGTATTAGAATTTACTATTTCTCTGAGCTTCTCGTTGTTTTTAACGCAAAGTTCTAAGCGATCGTAAAATTCTGGTTTCTTCACATCCAACATTACCGGGAATACCCTTCCAGCGGTTTCGTTAGTTTTTTCAATTACATCTTTATCGTATTCCCGCGCATCTAAACCGATCGCAGCATAAAAATCTTGACGCTGAATATCATTTAAATACATTGTCGCGAATACCGACAACAAGAAAAAGCGACACCATAACCGCGCTTTCCAATCATTCAGAGTTTGGGGTTGCGCTCTCATTACCGCATCGAAGAAATCCCCGTGACGGTTTTCATCCTGACACCAGTTTTCAAAGAATCGGAAAATCGGATAAATCCGGTCTTCGGGATGCTTTTCTAAATGACGGTAAATATTGATATAGCGCCAATAACCAATCTTTTCAGAAAGATATGTGGCGTAAAAAATGAATTTTGGCTTAAAGAAAGTGTATTTGCGACTCTTAGTTAAAAATCCCAAATCCAGCGACAGATTAAAATCTGACATTGCCTTATTTAAGAAACCAGCATGACGTGCTTCATCCCGCGACATCAAATTAAAGCCTTCAGCTAAAACTGGGTTTTTACCTTTAAGACGACGACCTAATTCTTTATACAGCAAAAAGCCGGAGAATTCTGCCGTACAGGAACGCTCCAAAAATTCAACAAACAACTGGCGAGTTTCCCCATCAATATGTTCCCAGGATTGCTCAAACTCCTCATCCCGAACAAAATGATGGCGGTTGTAGTCAGCACGAAACTCTTCGATGATGGCTTTTAACTCGTCTTCATTAACCGAGATGTCCATCCGTGCCATTTCATCAAAGTCGGTAGTATAAAACCGGGGTGTCAGCAAAGTTTCCTTCGCTGGGACTTTAATACCCGGACGTATTTCTTCAAAGCCTGGTTTTTGTAGGGAATCTACCATATCCTGATTGTTATAAATGTCGGGTGTGTAGACGCTGTACCAATAAACGCGGCGGATTGCCACGTCTAAAAATTGTGATACGGAAATATTGCGTTTAAGTATAAATATCAGTTTACCAAGGAGTCTGGTAGTAATGACCAGATGAAACGTTAAGAGTTGCAACAAATCATATGGGCATTGGGAATTGGGAATTGGGAATTGGGCATTGTAAATTGGGTGGGCAGACAATTTACAATCTAAAACAAACCGGATTTATGGTACTCATGGGTGTAAATGCTGTTATGTAGATGATTCAAAATTCGGTTTTACTTATGAATGCCATTCAGGAACCAACAATAAATAAATCAGGACTTACGCAATTTTCACAAGCATTATCTTGGTGCGTGACACTACAACCTCATTATTACGTTAAAAACTAGTCAAAGTGTCACAGCACCCTACAACAAAATATGCCTTTTTGCTAAGTACTGAATAAATCTTCGCAATTGATTTCAGAAATTCAAAAGATAAATTAAAAGATAGACATTTAAATAATTTTAGCCAGATATTATAGCTTATTTTTATATTAATCACAACATTAACCGATATCTCAAAAAATCACATTAAAATTTCATTGTTAATATAGATAGGTAATTATTAATTCATAAAAACTTCAGTTGCCTTAATAGATTGATGGAGTTGAAATCATATGCAGGTTGAAATCAAAGATAACCTTAAGGATAAAGAAAAAGAGCGCCTCAAAATATCTTATATGCTCAATTTGTTGGGTTTTTTAGGATTTACGGGTGGATTGCACCGTTTGTATAACGGTAAAATTGCCACAGGTTTACTATGGATGTTTACTCTTGGCTTATTTGGTTTGGGACAGTTTGTAGATTTGTTTCTCATTCCCAATATGGTAGAAGAAAGGGAAATTAAACTGAGATTAAAAGCTGGCTTATCGCCCTTTGGTGTATTAGAAACCCCCCAAGCTGTAGCATCGGAAATCTATCGTTCTCCTCAAGAAACTTTGATGGTAGAGTTGCTCAAAGCAGCCGAACGTCGCGGCGGTAAATTGAGCGTTACTCAAGGAGTGATAGAAACGGGTGCGGCATTTTCACAGGTAGAAACAACTTTAAAAGAAATGCATAAATCTGGTTATGTGGACATAGGTAACAGCCCCGATAATGGAGCCGTTACCTATATTTTCCACGAGCTTACTTAATTTCTTCCCAACCACTTTTGTCCGTTCAAACGCTGTACTACTCCAAATACCATTAAATCTAGAGTAATTCTGCGTTCATCAATTAAAAAAGATTCTAGGGTGCTAGGTCTTTTGCCTTCGTTACAAGAAAACGCTTTTTTCCCTTTAATATCTTCATCGGGGAAATAAACGTTGAACTGACGCAAGCCATTGCGGAAGTTACCCAAAATTTGCCAGCATTCCTCACCTTTTTCATAACCAGGAATGTTCAGCTTTTGCTTGGCAAAATTTAAGTGTAAATCTTCCACACCTTCACCCGCGATCGCTTTTTCTAGAGCGGGTACATAATGTTGCCGCATAAACTCTTCAAACGGTTTATCCTCAAGCGCTGGGGGTTTTTCTTTCTTAGCTGCTGCGGGCTTCTTGTCACCTGCTGCTTTGGCTGCGGGTTTGGCTTTAGCAGCGTTGGGGTTGTCTCCCGATGCTGCTTTCGGATCGGGTGCGTTTGCAGAGGGGATATCTGTCGTTTCGGGAGAATCTGTACTAGGAGCGTTTTTTGCGGCGACTTCTGGCGCTTTTTCCTCTACAGTACTAGGAATAGCGTCTCCCGCTTCGTTTTTATTCGGTTCTTCTGCCATTACTTCGATTAATCCTTCAGATTTGAGTCATCTTTATTTTACATATGATGGAGGATTGGGGAATTGGGAATTGGGCATGGGATGGAGACAATTTATTTTACCTAAGTCAAATCGATGTTAAAATATTTTCTTAATCAAGCTGTTCCACCGGAAGCTATTGTAGGAAATTGGAACGTTGATTGTCATAAAAGCAACATAGCTGAAAATAATAAATTAACCCAGATAGAAAAAGAAGTAATAATTATACTGACAAATCCTGGTAAATGCTTGATAATACTTCCATATGCCAGTAAATATACAGTCATGCTCTGTTGCCTCAACCCAGCTTGTCATAATCCTCATGCACCTGATGGTACAAAATATTGCCCCAACTGCCATGTTCCCTTAGTCATACTCAGAAACCGCTATCGTCCGGTTAAATCCTTGGGTGGTGGTGGTTTTGGCAAAACCTATTTGGCAGAAGATATTGACAAATTGGATGAAAAATGCGTTATTAAGCAGTTTGCACCACAAGTTCAAGAAACCGCAGCACTGCAAAAAGCAACGGAATTATTTGAGCAGGAAGCGAAAAGGCTACAACAGTTAGGAGAACATCCACAAATTCCCACTTTGTTGGCTTATTTTCAAGAAGATAGTCGTTTATATTTGATACAGCAATATAAAAATTTGGCGGTTGAAGTAGTAAGCGCTGGGTTCACTGTTTTGAATATTGAGCTAAACACAGAAAAAGTAATTTAAAATACTCAGTAATACCGCCATCGGCAAAGGTCACAGCGAAGCGATAACTTCGTTGAGCTTTGCTAGCGCAATATTGATATAAATTTAGTACAATCTCTCGTAGGTTGGGTGAAGGCTTTGCTTAACCCAACATTTATAATTTTAAACTATCCAAAACATCTAAACATTAGATTACGACGCAACACAGATTATTCCTTAAACTTGCATACATCTCGTGTGTCTCCACCCAACCTACATTAAACTATATAATTTAAAGTTAGGATGAAATGAACCAGAGAGATTTTGTTGTCATGAATAAAAGGACTCAACTACTCGAAGTAATTGCAGCTTTACCAGAGGAATTAGTTGACCAAGCATTAAATTACGTGCAAATGTTGCAAAATCCGATTCAGATTACACCTGGAGTTTGCGGGGGACAAGCACGAATTAGAAATACACGAATCCCCGTATGGACTTTGGTAGCATATCATCAACAAGGTTCCCCCGATGAGGAATTATTGGCAAATTATCCTGGATTAACTGCAATAGATTTAAGTGCTGCTTGGCATTACTACGAACAAAATACCGAACAAATCGACCGAGAAATTGCCCAGGATGATTTAGTTTGATGGCATTACAATTTTACTCCAATGAAAATTTCCCGATCGCAATGGTTAATTTACTCAGAGCAGAGGGATATGATGTATTAACTTCCTACGAAGCAGGTCAAGCAAATCAAGGTATTCCTGACGATGTTGTTTTGCAGTATGCGACAAAAATGGGTCGCATTTTGATTACGGAAAATCGCCAAGATTTTATCGATCTACATCATAGTGTATCAAACCATGCTGGTTTAATTATTTTTAAAAGCGATCGTGATTATGCAGGGAAAGTCAAGGCGATAATTGATTTTCTTAATGAAGATAGTCGAACCCTACAGAATCGTTTGCTGCGGGTTATGAAGCAAAATATAAAAGCAATCGGACAGATTTTTGTTGTTCAGGAGTATGGTAAAAGTTGATTACTATTTCTTGAATATAGCTCATAATTCTAGCTGGTGGTTGTCAAGGTCTTTTTGACGTTCTAAATCTATATCCACACCAGCTAGAGGAGAATTTTGAAAAAAATCAACTAAATTTTCTGATTCGGTTTTGGGGTATTTATTTTCTATTTGTCTAGTCAAATAATGGATTAATTGTATCTTTTCTTCTCTGCTTAAATTATCAATTTGTTTTAATAACGTATTCACGGGTAAATTGCAACGAGAGTTTGAAGGTCTTTAAAAATCCCATTAAAAATATAAAAAATAGGAATATAACAAATTTAACAATAAAGGGCAGACTAAAAGCCTACCCCATAAGAAACTCTTTAATTACTGATAATTGATAATTGATAATTGTTCACTGATTAACCTCCAGCAACAGCAGGAACAATACTTACTTCATCACCTTCTTTTAAAGGTGTAGCGGGACCATCCAAGAAGCGGATATCTTCGCTATTGACATATAAATTTAAAAAGCGGCGCGGCTTTCCCGATTCGTCGCACAAACGCGCTTTAATGCCGGGACAAGCTTTTTCTAAAGAATCAAATAGTTCGGAAATAGTACTACCGTTGCATTCTAAAGTTGCTTGATTGTTAGTGAATTTTTGAAGTGCGGTGGGAACGAGAACTTTTACAGACATATCTTTGAAATGGGAATTGGGAATTGGGAATTGGGAACAAGGAGATGGGGGGATAGGGAGATAGGGAGATAGGAAGGTAATAGAAAATTCTTAATTCCTAACTCTTTTAATCCAAAATCCAAAACTTGTGCTGAGCTTGCCGAAGTATTTAAAATCCAAAATCTTGTGACCTTTAATTCTATACTAAAACTTGCTGCCACTCTAGGCGATCGAGGGTGCGGGAACGCTCTAGGGCTGTTTCAAAACTATCGAGTTTTGCGTCAATTGTCAAAGGTTCGCCAACGTAGGACTGGATGGCTTCTTGGGTTTTTAAACCGTTGCCGGTAATGTAAACGACAGTGGTTTCTTCTGGGTCGATTTTGCCTGCTTCTACCAATTTCTTCAATACGGCAACTGTCGTACCACCAGCAGTTTCTGTAAATATACCTTCGGTTTCCGCGAGCAGTTTCATACCTTCGATAATTTCAGCGTCGGTGACTGTTTCTATATTACCGTTAGTTTTCTTTGCTATATCTACGGCATAAATACCATCTGCGGGATTTCCAATGGCAATTGATTTAGCGATGGTATTCGGCTTTACTGGCTCAATAAAATCGCGTCCTTCTTTAAATGCTTTAGCAATAGGTGAACATCCTTCAGCTTGTGCGCCGCTGAATCGGACGTTTTTAGCTTCTACTAAACCAACTTCGACAAACTCGTTAAAGCCTTTATAAATTTTACTGAATAATGAACCGCTTGCCAAAGGTGCCACTATATGATCTGGTAATTCCCAACCTAACTGTTCGGCTACTTCAAAACCTAATGTCTTGGAACCTTCGGAATAATAAGGACGTAAATTAATATTGACAAATCCCCAACCGTGTGTGTTGGCGACTTCCGAGCAGAGACGGTTAACTTGGTCGTAATTACCCTTAACTGCCATTAAAGTAGGACTATAAATAAGACTTCCTAAAATTTTGCCCGCTTCTAAATCGGCGGGTATAAACACGCAACAATCTAAACCAGCATGAGCTGCGATCGCAGCAGTTGAATTTGCTAAATTTCCAGTGCTGGCGCAGGATACAGTGGTGAAACCTAATTCCTTGGCGCGAGTCAAAGCGACAGATACCACCCGATCTTTGAAGCTAAGGGTGGGCATATTAACGGCATCATTTTTTATATATAATTTTTTTAAACCCAAGCGACGAGCTAAACGTTGCGAACGAACCAAAGGAGTCATACCAGTACCCACATCAATGGGATTTTCGCTCGTTACAGGTAAAAACTGACGATAGCGCCAAATAGAATTGGGGCCCGCTTGAATAGTTGCGCGAGTCACTGTTTGACGTAATTTGTTGTAATCGTAGCTTACCTCCAAAGGACCAAAGCAAAACTCACATACGTTTTTCGCTTTAAGTTCGTACTCTGCACCGCATTCTTTGCACTTCAAAGCATGAAAGGCTTGAGTAAGGGTTTGGTCTTGGATGTTGGTGGTCGCTTGCATTTGGTATTACTCCCGTTCGGAACGCTTAACTGTCAACTGTCGGCTGATACTAACATGGCTCAAATATGGAGTCAAACAATCCCGATATTTTTTGTCGGGATTAAATTTAACGTTAATTTTATGTAGAGCGGTTCATTGTAATAAATTTTGTATGTCTTGACTGTATTTTGTTCGGTCTAATTCCGTTTCTGTATTTAAGATGCGCTTGACCTAGCTCACCTAGGTAGGCTTTGTAGCAGAGTCAAATTTTTATAAAGGTAAAGGTAACACAATCATCTGTTTGAAAGCGATCGCAACATAATAGTTTGCTTTTTACGATATGTATCTTTCCGTACACATATACTCCCTTGACGTTTCGGTCGTAATCGTAAACTTTTCAAATATTAGCTTTGATAAAATTAATAATTGATGGGAAAATAAACACTCATAAAAATAGTGATGAAATTTTTTAATTACAGATTAGTTGTGACTACATAACGATAAATCTAAGCAAAATGCATTTAAATCTAAATTAACTGAAAACATAATAAACAAGCATCTAAATACAATACAATCAATAACTGAAATAATCTTTCTCACTTCCTTAACACATTAATAGTGATATTAGTGTGACACAAGTTCTAACAAAGCTGTGACTGCAATACATACATTGTTTGAAAAAAAAATATGTAACAAATTCAACTCTAAATTAATTAATCCGGAAGATTTTATTTAATTGGCTAAATTTCCATATATTCACTGACGATATAACCACAAAAGGAAATTAATATTTACCTGTAACCAAAATTACTTTTGATATTCCCACAAGTAAAATACTGAAAATAAAATCAAAATTAATCTTTCCGATTATTTGATTAGCTACCAGACATCAGGGTTTATTAAATCAACTAAATTACCAAGGAAATATCAAACTTAATAAGGTAAAAGTCGTATTCAAACATCAGGCTTTCTAACTCAAGAAAGTCATTAACAATCCGGCAAAGAGTTGCGGAGAAAAAACCTACGTCGTTACACGTAGGTCAAAAGTCATAATTTTCTATTAATTATAAAAATGTCACACAAAAAGAGTTTTGTCAAAAAAGGACAGTTCTACCGTTCCCTGGTTGCAACTGCATTAATTGCTAATGGTGTTTTTCAACTTGTTGCGCCTGTATTAGCTGAAGGTACCGCAGCAAATCAAACAATTAGTAACACTGGAACTGCTACCTATCAAGATGAGCAAGGAAATGTAATTAATGCAACTTCTAATACAGTTACCGTAACTGTTGCTGAAGTAGCTGGTATCACCGTAGTCGGTGCCGGTCCAGTATTCAAGACAGATGCCAATAGCGATGGCAACTTTAATGCCAGAGACGAATTTTACTTTGTATATGATGTACAAAACGTTGGTAACGACCCCACAAAATTCCAAATCCCTGGCGCACCTACAGTAGTCGGTCCTGGTACTTTAAATGGTCAAGTAGAAATTAGTTACAACGGTACTGATTGGACAGCTGTTGACGCTACTGCTGGACTTTCAACAAATTCAGTTGCTCCTGGTGGAATTGTTAAAGTCCGGGTGCCTGTAAAAGTTAATGATAATGCTCCAACCAATGGCAAAATCAGCGTTGAATTAGGTAATACAGACCCTGACGCTCAGAACCAGCCACGAATAGTAAATCCCGATGATGTTTATACAGTAGATAATGCTGATGGGCAACCTGGTGAAGTCGCTGGTCCTCCTGTTAACGGTGTTCGTGAAGCAAGCACTACCCAAGAAATCACCGTTGACTCCAGCTTGACGACTTATGCTTTAGCGAGAGTTCTCAAAACTAACAGCAACTATGCAAGTGCTGGTGCGATCGGTCCAGTCGGTGACACTCTCGACTACAACTTGAGTTTAGAAGTTCTCAACACCGACCCAACTGGCAACAATATTAGTCCTGTAGCTTTGGAAGGTAAAGTTGTTCCTGGTTTGACAGGAAATAATATCTTAGTTTCTGATGCTATTCCAGAAGGTACGAAACTTAAGAGCGTCAACGCACCAGCAGGATGGACGGCTGTTTACAGTATCGGTGCTGTTGCAACTGATGCCAATCTAGCTACTTGGACGACAGTAGCACCTAGTGATTTAGCAACAGTTAAGCGGGTTGGTTTTGTTAAAACTGGTACTGTAAACCCCGGAACTACCATACCAGGCTTTAAGATTACAGTTGAGGTCACAAGCACCGAGAACTCAGTTACCGTTGCTAACGTCGCTCAGTTATTTGGTAAAACTCCTAGCGGACAAGATGTTTACGACGAATCTGGTGACGCACAGCCGAGTAATTACGACGAAGTAAACCAACTTTTCCCCAATACTACTGTCAAGGGTGATGTTCCGACAACTATTCCAGATACTGCGATCGATGATGGTTACGTTACAGCAGCAGAATTAGCAAATTACGGAACCGATACCAATAACGATAACACTGGTACTGGTGCTGGTGGTGAAGCTAACGTTTACACAATTGGAGCGGTAGGAGTTAGTTCCATACTTAACGGTCCGAACGGCGTACCTGATGCCAATGTTGGTGGTGATAATAATATTGACTTCACCAACAAGTCTGCGACAGTACCAGCAGGAATTAAACCTGGTGATGCAACTAATCCTGCTACAGTTACCAACCCTGGTGTTGTCAGCTTCACCAATACCATTAAGAACACTGGTAACAGTAGAGCTGATATTGTCTTGGCTCCTCAAGCACCAGTGATACCAGGTGATTTACCGAACGGTACCAAAGTTACACTTACATACAACAATGGTACTCCAGTTGTATATACCTATAACGCTGGTACTTTCACTTTAAATTCAGGAACTGCGATCAAGATTCTTCAAGTAGCATCTAACGATACCAGAAACTACATAGTAGATGTAGAATTACCCGCCAATAGCCCGCTTTCTACTGATACCGGAAAAGGCTCACCCGTAGCTATCAGAGCTTTCGTTGACAACGATAATAATGGAGTAGCTGATAAGGTAACTGTTAATGGAGTAGAGGTAGATGCCCAGAACGTCACAATTAATCGCGTTTATCTTGGCTATTTGAAGTTAGTTAAAACATCCCGCGTACTTAAAGGTACTGATCCAGAGACTGTCGATGAAAACACATTCAGCATTGCTCCTAAGAGTCCTAGACCAGGAAATATCATCGAGTATAAAATTGAATACCAAAACATTTCCGAGGTAGCTGGTGGTCCAGGAAACGTTATTTTGAACGCTAAGAAGATCGAAATCGTTGAGGACGGTACTCTCAGCACAACTCCTGGTGATGGTAAGAATAATTGGGCTAAGGACAATGATGGTGATGGAGAAATTGATACCATCAACGTTCCAACAACAGCTGTAGCTGCGACTGCAACTATTACTTACGAACCTTCTGGAGACAATGAAAGTGTTACTAAGTACATAGTTAAAAGTGAAGTTGCACCGCAAGTAACTAAGACGTTTACTTTCCAACGTCGAGTTAATAGCGTATCTCCAACTGGTACCGCAAAGAATACTCCCTAACTAAGTACAGATAAGTTGTAGAGACGTGTATAATATCGCGTCTCTAACCCAACAATTAGCAAACGCATAAAAATTTTTTGAGGTAAGTGAAAATGAAACGATTTTCTATTGCAGGTTTAAGCGCGATCGCACTAATTGCAGGTGCAACATTTAGCAGTCAACCTATAGTTGCAAATATATTTGAAGGTGGGGTTGCTGTTGCTCAAAATGCTCAAAAAGCACAAGTACAACTACAGTTAGAAGCTGAAAAGAAAGTTGTTCAAACTGTAAATGGTCAGCAAAAAGTAGCTTGGCAACCTTTAAAAGGTAAAGTGATGGTGCAGCCAGGAGATGTACTACGTTACTCTGTCACTGGTGCTAACAATGGTGATAAGGCTGTTAAGAATTTAACTATCAATCAACCCGTTCCCCAAGGAATGGTCTACGTACTAAATTCTGCAACTGTGAAAGCTAATCAAGGCACAAAAATTACCTACAGTATCGATGGTGGTAAGTCTTTTGTCGAAAATCCTGTAGTTAAAGTTAAGTTAGCTAACGGTAAAGTCGAAACCCGTCCCGCTCCCGATACTGCTTATACTCATGTCCGCTGGAATTTTGGTGCTTCTGTTGCAGCAAAAGCAGCGGTTAAAGGTAGTTATCAAACGAAGGTACGTTAGTATCTTGAATCTGAATCCGTTGGGTGAAGATTTCGTATTGTTGGAGACGTAGCATTGCTACGTCTCTACATGGATTTCGTGTTTAATACAAAATTTAGCTTTATTCAAAGAAGCTTCCTATAATTTTGAAAATATTCCCTATAATACTCAAACTAATTAATCAAGTTATAAAGCATTTCTCTAATTATTTAAACTCAAATAAAAGATATTAAAATCGTGAATTATAGGAGAAAAGTTAAGTGGGTCGTAAAAAAGAACGACATCAAATTAAATATACTTTTAACTGGTTAAAGCAATTAACAGCAACTGTTCTTGCTGGAAGTCTATTTCACTCTATGTCTGTCGCGCAAGTAATAACTAAATCTGGTGTGGAACTTAAAAACCAAGCTACTTATACTTATGAAGACAAAGAAGGCAATACATTATTTGGTAGTTCTAGTCAAATTGGAATTACTCCAAATACGACTACAAAAAATAACGCTTTAATTGACCCATTTGGACAAATTCTGGGTTGTAATGGAGAGGAATTAGATGATTATACCGGCTTCACTGTTGGTTTATTTGAACTCAACCCCAGCGACCCAACGGGGACGGAACCGGGAAAACTAATTAACTTAACCCCAACCGATGATATTCCTAATAACAATATCTCCCAAGGTATAGCACCGAATATCACAAACGTTAACAATTATGCGATCGCAAACGCTGCAATTAACGGTAAACGAGGTATTTATAATTTCTTATTCGATACTGCTAGAGGTCAAACTGATGTAGGTCGCAGCTATATTTTAGTTGTCAATCCTCCAAGAAATTCTAGTTTCCCGGAACGACGAATCAGGATAGAAATTCAAAGCGTTAATGGTAATATTCTGACTTATATTGCTACTTCTTTAGATGGTCAGCCAATTACTGCAACAAGTCAAAATGCTACGCAAATTTCTCCGACTCAGATTTCTGAACAAGTTCTGGTAATCAATGATGCGGAAAGAGTAGGGTTAAGTTTAGCACTGCGATTCAACTTGAATTTGTGTTCCTCGCAACAAATCAAGATTACTAAAACTGGCGATCGCGCTACTGCGGAACCGGGAGAAACGGTCATTTATCGTCTTTCTTTAAGAAATACGGGGGATTCTGGTTTGGATAATCTAGTTGTTACCGACCAATTCCCCATCGGTTTCAAGTTTTTACCCGAATCAGTTCGCGGTCAAATTGGGGATGAACCTGTTGCGGTAACTACTGAAGCTAATGGTTCTAATGTCACCTTTCGTACTAATGCGAATATTCCGATTGATGGAGTAATTAATATAGCTTATGCTGCTAAATTAACTCCTGATGCAGTGCGGGGTTCGGGTCGTAATTCAGCTACTGTTAACGCTCAACGCGATGACAATGATTTTGCTGTCAAGGATGGACCAGCAACACATTTACTCAGAATTAGACCAGGAATTACTTCTAATTGCGGGACTATTATCGGTCGCGTATTTGTCGATAAAAACTTTGATGGGGAACAGCAAGCAGGGGAACCGGGAGTTCCAAATGCGGTAATTTTCTTGGAAAATGGCAACCGTATAAGTACTGACCCAAACGGTTTGTATTCAGTCAAAAATGTATTACCAGGTAAACATACAGGGGTTCTGGATTTACAGAGTTTACCCGGTTATACTTTGGCTCCCAACGTCAAATTCAAAGAACGCAACAGTCAATCGCGGCTGGTAAATTTAGAACCCGGTGGAATGGTACGAATGAACTTCGCAGTCACCCCCAGCTTTGGTGAGGAGGCAAAATGAGACAATTCAGCAATCTAACTATTTTCAATTTCAAATTAATCAGCGCGATCGCCATAACTACGAGTGTGGGATTATACCCGTTTGTGGCAAGGGCTGATACCGATAGTTCAACTCAGTCTGCATTTGTAGATAATAGTCAGTCTATTAGTTTAAATAGTTCAAAAAGACTTTTAGAAGCGCTTGATAATAATAATAATAAAAATGTAATTGCTTTAAATAAAACTGAAAATATTAATCCAATACCTGCTAGTTTACAGAAGTTGGTAGACGAGCGTAATTATGCAGCAGAATATATTTTAACAGCTTTAAAATCTGACAATACCAATCAAATACCATTAAGTTTACAGAAGCTGGTTGAGGAGCGAAACCAAGCAGCAGAAAAGACGTTAACTGCTTTAAAACCCGCTGAAGTAGCTGATATTAAATTCTCTTCGGTACAAATAAAAGATTCGCAAAAGTTGGTTGAGGAAAAACTATTAATAGCAGATAATATTACCTCTGGAATTGAACCTAAAATAATAAATATTCAAGAAGCACCATATAGTGCATCGTTACAAAATAATTTGCTAGCATTAGAACCCGATCTTGATAACCAAAAGCTTGCAAAAGAGAAAACTGATTTGACATTGGTTGCAGTCAATGTCTTTGAGTCAATTAATAACACTAAAGAACCTGAAAATATCCCAACTTTAATCGCTAAGAATTGGACAACAGATAACCTGACAAATAACACCTACAGCTTTACATCATTAGTTGCTATACAGCCATTATCCTTAACAGATAGTTCATCTAATGTAATAACAACGGGATATAGCTCCTTTAATTCTGGAAATAATCAAAACCAAAAACTAAATAATAATAACAACCTTTTAGCATCTTTTTCTAAATCTCCTTTTGCTTTACCTAATCCTGAAAATATAAATCCTTCCTTATCACCCCTTTCGATTCCTTATCTTTCCCAATTTCCTAACGGTACCCAGAATTCTGCAACGGTACAAATTCTTTCACCCACACCCGATGCTGTTGTAGATGTAGCTGCGACTCCGATTATCATCCAGTTTCCTGTAGGTAATGAGGTAGAATTACGAGTTAACGGGGAATTGTCCGACCGTTACTTAATTGGACGTACCGAAACTGATGCTGAGACTAATTTAGTAACGCAGACGTGGTATGGTGTTTCCCTCGGTAATGGGGAAAATGTCATATCCGCTCAAGTTATCGGTTCTAAGGAAGCTCCCGCTACCGTAAAGGTGATGGTACGGGGTGGAGCGCACGAACTCAAAATAGATACCGTAGAAGCACGGATTCCGGCTGATGGAATTTCTACAGCGACAATTAAAGGTACCCTACTCGATAAAAACGGTAATCGTTCTAATCACGATGCGGTTGTGACTTTAGCAGCGACAGCAGGGGAGTTTGTGGAACCGGATTACAAACCAGAGCAACCGGGATTTCAAATTCAGGCAAAATCGGGAGAATTTACCGCTACTCTTAAATCGGGTTTAGAAGCTAAAACGGTGCGAATTCAGGCAAAAGCTGGGAATTTAGAAGCCTTTACACAGTTACAATTTCAAACGGCTTTACGTCCAAGTTTGATGACGGGGGTAATTGATTTTCGTTTGGGTGCTAGGGGTACGGATTTTTATAGTAGATTCAAGGATTTTTTACCTGAAGATAAAGACAACAGTACCGAAGTAAAATTCCGTTCCGCAATCTTTGCAACTGGTGCGATCGGTGAATGGTTGGTAACTGGTGCTTATGATAGCAGTCGTTCCTTGAATGAAGATTGTGACTGCGATAATCGGTTATTTGGAACTTACCAATTTAGCGAACAGAATTACCCTGTTTATGGTGATAGTTCAACCGTAAATCCCACAACTCCATCTACCGACAGCGTATATTTACGGTTAGAGCGATCGTCTAAGGTTTTGGGTGCTAGTCCCGATTATGCGATGTGGGGTGATTACAACACTGAGGAATTTTCTCGTTCTTCACAACAGTTTACCGCTCTGACTCGTCAACTGCACGGATTTAAGGCAAATTATAACATTGGAAATCTGCAAGCTACGGCTTTCTACGGAAATAATGTCGAAGGGTTCCAGCGCGATACTATTGCCCCAGATGGAACTGGCGGTTTTTACTTCTTATCTCGACGATTGACGGTGCCAGGTAGCGAAAGTGTCTTTATTGAATTGGAAGAACTGAATCGACCCGGTACTGTATTGCAGCGTCAACAGTTGAGTCGGGGCCCCGATTATGAGATTGATTACGATAGAGGAACGGTGTTATTCCGCGAACCGATTTTACGCACCGATGTCAACGAGTTTGGTGAAGTGTTGGTCAGACGGATTGTTGTTACCTATCAATACGAAGGAGAAGCAGGAAACAGCACCGATATTTATGCAGGACGCTTGCAATATAACTTCTCTCGCGGTGAAAACCAGGATAATTGGTTAGCTGCTACCTATATGCAGGAAAATCAAGGCGATCGCGATTTTGAATTATACGGTGCGGATGCTCAGTTTACTCTTGGTAAGTTAGGTAAAATCATCGCCGAATACGCTCGGAGTCGCAACGATTCTACCGAGATGGGAATGGTAGAAGGTGATGCTATGAGAGCGGAAGCAGAACTAGAACCGATCAAAGGTTTGCGGACTCGCGCTTATTACCGTTTCGCAGATACGGGATTTGCTAACAACGCTACCATCAGTTTTGTACCCGGACAAACTCGTTACGGAGCGCAAGTTAATGGAAGAGTCACTAACACCACAAATTTACGCTTCCAATACGACCATGAAGACAACTTTGGTATCGCACCCCAACCGTTAGATACCTTTGAAGAGTTGTTTACACCCCGGACAACAGCAATTCCCGGTAGTCAAGTTGATAACTCTTTAACTACAATTTCTGCGGGTGTCATCCAGCGGATTGGTAAAGCAAGTTTAGCTGTAGATTGGATTAAACGGGAAAGAGAAGATCGGATTACACCGGAAATTTTAAATACAGATTCGAGTCAATTACGCTCTCGTCTCAATGTTCCGATCGCGAAGAAACTCAGCTTTATAGCGCAAAACGAAACTACATTATCCGACAGTACAGACGCAGTTTATCCAGATAGAACTATCCTGGGATTGAATTGGGAAGCGATTCCGGGGATTAATCTTTCGTTAACGCAACAGTTTTACACCAAAGGACAATTTGACGGTAATTCTATAACTAGTTTCAACGTCAACGGGGAACATAAATTTGGTGAGGATACCTCAGTTACCGGACGCTTTTCTGTATTAGGTGGTGCGAACGGACCGACTACCCAAGGTGCTTTAGGTTTAAAGCAAGGTGTAACTATAGCTCCCGGATTGCGATTGAATTTAGCTTACGAACACGTTTTTGGCAACTTCTTCGGACGTAACGGTACTGGGGTACAATTCGCACAACCCTTTGCTGTCGGTCAAAGCGCTGCGGCATTAGGTTTTGCTGATAGTGATAGCTACAGCGTCGGCTTGGAATATACAGATAATCCCGATTTCAAAGCCAGCGCTCGTTTTGAACGTAGAAGTTCTTCAAGTGGCAACAACACCGTAATTTCCGCAGGTGCTACAGGTAAACTTTCATCTTCACTCACCGCTTTAGCTCGCTATCAACAAGCAGGTTCAAGCAACCAAACCTTGGGAGCATTGGGAGACACCGCTAATTTGAGAGTCGGTTTAGCATACCGTAATCCTAAAAACGATAAATTCAACGCTTTATTACGCTACGAATATCGCAAGAATCCCTCAACAATTCCCGAAACCATCTTATTCGGAACAGGTTCTGGTGCAGAAGACCATACCTTTGCGATCGAAACTATTTACGCACCAAATTGGCAATGGGAATTCTACGGTAAATACGCTTTACGCAACAGCACCACTTATTTAGCCAATGATTTCTCATCCAGCAATGTTACCAATTTAGGACAGCTTCGCGCTACCTATCGCTTGGGGTACAGTTGGGATTTAGTTGGAGAAGCTAGGGTAATTAGCCAGTCTGACTATACCGAAACTGGCTTTGTTGTGGAAGCAGGTTACTATTTAACTCCAAATTTGAGATTAGCAGCAGGTTACGCATTTGGTGAAATAGACGATCGCGATTTTGATGGAAGTCGTTCTGCTAGCGGTCCGTATTTAGGTTTAACAGTCAAACTCAACGAGTTATTTAACGGCTTTGGTTTGCAGAAAAGAGTACCCCGTCAAGAAATAGAACAGCGACAAACATTATTAAATAAACTCAAGAATAAAGAGGGAATAGGGAATAGGGAGCAGGGAGTAGGGGAGTTAGTAAACGTAAATAAAGCCGAGAAACAAGAAAAAACGCTGTTGCAAAGACTGACGACAGGACAAAGGAGATGAAGAAAGATATATGAAGCGAAATATACATTTGCTTTACGAGCTTATTTTTCCATATTTCCTGTGTGGAAAAGCTTTTACCTCGAATGTCTTCAGTAAAACAACGGCAATGATAATGTATAAAAAAAATAAAAATAATTCTTTTGAACCGCTCAGTGCAGCAAAACGTTTATTAATAAGCGTACCAGTTTTATTGTTAACGGCTCCCAATATTGCTTTTGCTCAACCTGCAACAGCTTTAAGCTTGAGTGTAGTAGTCAACAGCAACCAAGATGGCACAATTCAGCCCGATGATATGTTGACATTACGCGAAGCAATTGCGATCGTCAACGGTGATTTACCATTAGATAAACTTAGCGCTGCGGAAAAAGCTTTAGTCTCATCCGGGAATCAACCTCGAATTAGCTTCCAACTTCCCCCGACACAAACTACAATCCGTTTAGAAAGCGTTCTCCCACCTTTAACAACTCCCGGATTAATAGTTGACGGTACCTCTCAACCGGGTTACGAAGCGAATAAGTCAGCAACCGCAGAAATTGAAATTCCGGTTCCAGTAGTAGAAATAACTTCTGCTGCTGATAAAGAAGTGTTTCGCGGTTTAATAGTGACTGCTGATAATATTACGATTCAAGGATTGAGCTTACACGGCTTCAGTTCCCAACATCGCGATACCGCTAGTTTACCTCCAGGGGATATTATTGTTGCAGATTTCAAAACTTTGGAGATCCCCCCAACCCCCCTTAAAAAGGGGGGCGATTCAACCCCCTTCTTAAGGGGGTCGCTCTTAGCGGGGGGATCTCAACCTCCGAAAAATACAATCATCAAAAATAACTGGTTGGGTATTACACCACTAGAAAAATTTCCTCAGAAGACTTCGGCTTTTGGGGTTTCGGTATTTAATGCTACGAATACAACTATCAGCCGCAACCGCATCGCCAATCATGAAGGTAGCGCAATTATTACCGGCAAACTAGCGGAAAATACTCAGATTAAAGAAAATATTATCGTTGGTAACGGCATCGCCGGAATGCCCGATGCGATTAGATTAGAAGGTCAAATCGATAATTCTCAAATTACCTCAAATCTAATTTGCGCCAACGATGGCAGCGGAGTATACTTATTTAAGCCAGAAGGCTCAGTACAAATACAGTCAAATAACATTAAATTAAACGGTAGACGCTTACGACGAGCGGGGGTTTACTTGATGGGTAACAATCATCAGGTAGCTAATAATCAAATTAACAATCAACCCGGTTCTGGAGTTGCGGTAACAGCTTATCCCGACAGTAAAGGAAACATTATTAGAGATAACAGCTTTGCCAATATCGAAGGATTGAGTATCGACCTCAACTACAGAAATACTGCCAGCGTCCGCGACTTCCAACGAGGAGACGGCCCCAACCCACCCCGCAACTCCGCAAATCGTCGCTTAGATAGCGCTAACGGTGCCATCAACGCACCAGAATTTCTCAGTTCTGAATTTATCATTATCGACGGTAAAGTCAATATCGATGGGAAAGCCGACCCAGGTAGCGAAATTGACATTTACCGCGTTGTTCCTAGTAGCAAACAGCAAATAGATTTATACCCTGCTTATTCCGCACTTGGGGAAGTAATTGCCAGAGTTCAAGCAGACGAAAAAGGTAGATTCAAAGCCACCTTTACAGATTTGCAACCGGGGGAAATAGTGAGCGCGATCGCCACTTTGCCAAAATACGGAACCTCAGAACCAGCAGCGAATTCCATCATCAAATCCGTCAATTCCGACCAAAATCCTCAACCCCCAACCCAAAATTTTGAAAGTCCCAACTGTACAACCCGTCCAGTTACCCCACCACCAGTAATTCCAGAACCGACACCTATCCCAGAACCAACACCAATACCCGAACCACCCAAACCAATTCGTTTGAGCGTACCCAGAAATATTCACTATGCATTAGATAAAGACTTTATTAGTCCCAAGAGTGGAGAAATCCTGGATAAAATTGCCCAAATAATGCAGCAATATCCCACCATAGTTATTGAGTTGCAGGGACACACTGACTCTCGTGCTAGTGACGCTTATAACCAAGATTTAGCCAAACGAAGAGCGACAAACGCGAGAAATTACTTAATTAAAAAAGGTATCCCATCCGAAAGAATGACAATACGTTCCTTCGGGGAAAGGAAACTAAGAACCGAAGAAAGCGATCGCGTTGACTACGCTCGTAACCGTCGAGTTGAGGTGATTTTCTTCGACGTTAGGGGAATAGATATTGAATTTGAAAACCAAGAAGGAGATTTGCAGATAGAAAAATAATCACACCCGTTAATTATGTCCCCGTAACCCAATCCACACCCGTCAATCATGTCCCCATAATCCACACCTGCCAATCATGTAGAGACGTAGCAGTGTTACGTCTCCCAACATCCCGAACTTAACAAACAACCCCAGCATCTAGGACATAACAGACAAATCCAGTATCCCGGACACAACAAACAACCCCAGTATCTAGGACAACCACAGCCGAGATATAAATCGTAACCACAGCCGAGACAATGAGATGTTGCACTGCAACGTCTCTACATCAATCCCTCAATACAACACAAAATATTTTTTACGTAGTAATTATACGGAAGTCAAAAACCGGAAACAAAAGTTTTAATGCCAGTGTATAAGCAACTTTAAATCATTTTTATATTTATATCGTTAAAAGCAATTTATCACCTGCATCATGAAATCATTATTTAACTATCTAAGGGAAATGTCTACAGCGCGATCGCCCAAACAGAAGATAAAAAAGAAATCGCTTGCTAGTCTTGCGCTGATACTCTGCACCTGGGGTTACACGACAGCACCAGCACAAGCGGAAGGTAGTAGAAATTTATATCCTCAAGGTGCAACTGGTTCCAGAGCTAACACTGAATGGCGGAAAAGTAACAGTTATGGTCCAACTACACCTGTAAATAATTCTCTTCTGCGTCGCACACTGTTACAAGTCTATGCTAAATCAGGAGAATACATACTCTTGGGTTCTAGTGCTGTTGGCGTAGGTCAAGGTGATATTCTCATTTACGGCAGCAAATTCGGTAGAGTTGGTGATGAATCCTTATCCGATCTTAGATTCCAATGTACTCAACAAAGAACAAATACTAACAACACCAATCAAGGTAAGATTACTAGCCGCAGCCAAGAACTAGCCGGACCAGATACGATAACAAATGAAGCAAACGCTACTCCAGGCAAACAAGTTACTAATGGCTATGTTCCTTGTTATTACAAAGCCCTATCTGATGGAATTTACTATGTAGTTTTCTACGGACCGAGTGGTGGTAACTCGGATGTTGATCCTAGTAATACAGATATTACAGGAGAGATTAATTTAAGCGGTTCCAATAACTTCAATGCTCAACAAAAAACTAGTGTAGCCGCATGGGACGTAACGGTACGCAGTAGTCTGACTTCCACAACAGATATTAATGGGCGATTATTCACTGATTACTTAGCTCTATTTACAGGGAATAATGGCAGACCCATGAATTCTATTTTCTATACTGTTACCAATGATGGTTATAGATATAAAACTGACCTGAATGGTTTAGACCCCAATGGGTTTGTAATTTATGGTAACGATATCGGCTACTATGACCGCGACGGTAAGTCACCGCTTTACCGTAACGTGCTGGGCAATAATGGTAACTTAACAACTCTTGAAGGTGATACCAATTTTGCTTTACCTACTCACGTCATCTTTTTTAGCAATCCTCAAACGAATGCTGAGGCAGATAACGCTATCATAGCTCGTGGTATCCCTCTAATACCTACAGCACCCATAGTCAACAATCTTAGTTATGCAGGTACCGCAGGGAGCAACAACTCTAAGCAAAACACAGGCGGAGATTTTACCTTCCAAAGCAATGTCGCAGGTATTTACGAAATAGTCATTAGCAGAAACGGTAATAATGTTGACCCTACAAACACACAAAACCGGGTACTGCGAGGAAAAATGACATCTGGTGGAACGCAAATCGTTAAGTGGGATGGGAAGGACAACGATGGCAATTATTTTCCCTTGGGGACAAACTACCCGGTGAGAATCAGAATTCATGCTGGAGAATACCACTTTCCACTGATAGATGCCGAAAACAGTACTAACGGAGGACCGAGTTTTACGCTTCTTAATGCTGCAAACCCTTTGGGAAATACCGTAGGATTCTACGACGATCGCGGCTATCGCACATTGCCCAAGGATGGAGAAGCAAAGGGAGTATTGGTAGGAACACAGGGAAGTGTGCTATGTGGACTACAACCACCATCAATACCTAATAGCAACCCTGTAAACGGATTTGTCTCTACCAGCGCTCAACGGGCATTCGGCGCAGATCCTGGTGTTAATAAAAATAAATCTTGTGAAGGCTCCTTTGGGGATGCTAAAGGGTTGGATGTATGGACTTTTTTCCCTAGTGAATTTGTAACAACATCTTTGAATATTGTCGCTATCACTAATAATCCAAAGATATTACTAGTAAAACGCATCACGGCAATAAATGGCGATCGCAATAAAAACCCCAACCCCAACGAAAATACACCACTCAATCAATTCGTCGATGATACAGTTTCTACTCATAAAGATGACGACAACCATCCTTATTGGGCAAATAACTACCTAATTGGTGCAATTAATGGCGGTAAAGTCAAACCCAATGACGAACTAGAATACACCATCTATTACCTCTCCGCAGGCAGCACTCCAGCGAAAAATGTACTATTTTGCGATCGCGTTCCCGAAAACGTTACTTTCATCCCCAATAGCTTTAATAATCAAGCTCAAGCAACAGGAGGATTACAAAGCGCAGATAGAGGTATTTTATGGTTAAAAAATGGTTTGACAGAATCTTTAACTAATGTTGCAGATGGTGACGTAGCGCAATATTTCCCTCCTAGTACTGAACCTTCTACCATTTATCCCAATATTGACTGCGGAGGTCTAAATACAAATGGTGCAGTTGTGGTAGATTTGAAGGATTTACCTAGTGCTACAGGTTCTGGTGAGCCGAATACTTCTTATGGATTGGTTCGTTTTAGAGGAAGAGTGAAGTAATTTGTAC
Organism: Rivularia sp. UHCC 0363; assembly: GCF_034931125.1. Taxonomy (NCBI): domain Bacteria; kingdom Bacillati; phylum Cyanobacteriota; class Cyanophyceae; order Nostocales; family Rivulariaceae; genus Rivularia; species Rivularia sp. UHCC 0363. Next base: position 29,324 of record NZ_JAYGHM010000085.1, read on the forward strand.
AGACGCGACATCTTATGTCTACATTACGATCATCCCCCACTGACGGGAGGAATCAACACCACTTCATCCCCATCATGTAAAAGAGTATCTGGTTCGACAAAAATCAAATTTACACCAAACCTGGTTACATCTCGCCATTTTTCTAGTTCGGGATGTTCTTCAATTAAATGTTCTCTCACTTGCAATACCGAAGTATTCGCGGGAAACTCTAACATTAATTCCGATTCGTTATAAGCTTCTTGATAAGCCGCAAATAGTTTAACGGTGATTTTTATTGAATTGGGCATGGGGTATTGGGGATTGGGGATTGGGGATTGTCTTCCCAATAATTATTATTGTCGAAAAGGGAATATTATCTCATTCTTTAGATAGTGTGTTATATCCAGAGCATCTTCTAAGGTGATAAGTTAAGTTACATCGGAAATAAGAAAAGAATATGAGCGAAGATACAGCAAAGAATCAAGCTGAAAAACAAAATCCTCAAGAAGAAGCTCCAGAATTAAGTCCGGAAGTACTTGACAAAATTAAGCATCCTGCGTCAATCAACAACACGCTTCTGAACCAATCCCCTGACGAACTCAAAGGAAACCCCGCAGTATCACCCGAAATGCTGGACGATTAATAATAAGTTAGGAGTGAGGAGTTAGGAATTAAAAACAATTAATTTTCCCCCCTCTCCCCATCCCCCCCATCTCCCCCTCCGGGTTGCGCCACTTGCTACAAGTCGGGGAACCCGCCCAACGCAGTGGCTTACCATCTCCCCATCTCCCCATCTCCCCATCCCCCCATCTCCCAATTCCATGTTCTCCCTGATCTACTCTGACGAATTTCTTGAACATTTAACCGGAAGCGGACATCCGGAAAAGCCGGAACGTTTAAGCGCGATCGCAACTGCTTTGAGGTCAGCTGCTTTTTCTCAACAGATTGAATGGATCTTACCAACTCCCGTGAGCGAAAATTCACCGATTCCTCTAATTGAAGAAATCCACTCACCGCGCTATATCCGTAAAGTTAAGGAGATTGCTGCTGATGGGGGTGGCTTTTTGGATACGGATACCTGTGTTTCTCCTCGCAGCTATGATGTGGCTTTGTTAGCAGTGAATGCTTGGTTGGATGGGGTGGATATTGCCCTCGAAACTGGTAAACCGGCTTTTGTATTAGCACGTCCTCCGGGACACCATGCAGAAAGTGATTATGCAATGGGATTCTGCTTGTTTTCTAATGCGGCGATCGCAGCTTTCCATGCTTTGAAAAAATCGGAAGTTAACCGTGTTGCTATCCTGGATTGGGATGTACATCACGGTAATGGAACTCAAGCAATTGTCGAAAATAATCCCCAAATTGCTTACTGTTCGCTGCATCAATATCCCTGCTATCCCGGAACTGGGAAATCTTCGGAACGGGGTATCAATAATAATGTGTTAAATTTACCCATACCTCCGGGTAGTGACATTAGCATTTATCAACCTGCATTTGAGAAAGAAGTATTGCCCTTTTTATCCAGCTTTCAGCCAGATTTACTGATCGTCAGCGCTGGTTACGATGCAAATGCTGACGACCCTTTAGCAAGGATAAATCTACAACCGCAAGACTACGGTTTATTTACTCAATATTGCTTAAAAGTAACTAGTAAAATCGTATTTGGTTTAGAAGGTGGTTATGATTTACCAGCACTTTCGCGATCGGTAGTAGCAACCGTTGAGTCAGTTATTAATCATCAATGAACAATTCTATACTTTTGATTGATAACTCCTAACTCCTAAAGGTTACTGAGCTTGTCGAAGTACTCCTAACTTTTCACTGTTAACTGCTAACTGCTGACTGTTAAGAGTTTCTTCAAATACTTCCAAATCAAACCAAAATGTGGTACCAATACCCACTTCGCTAACCAAAAATACTTTACTGCGATGTTTATCTTCAAGAATATTTCTGACAATTGATAATCCTAAACCCGTACCTTCAAGGGTATGAACTAGATTTTCCACACGGAAAAAACGGTCGAAAATTGCTTGTTGGTCAACTCCAGCGATACCAATCCCTGTATCACAAATTTCTACTCGGACGCAGGGGGGTGTAGAATTCTGTGATTGTTGCGATCGCAGTTGGTAAGCTCGGAGTGCGACTTTTCCACCGGCTTTAGTAAACTTGAGTGCGTTACCAACTAGGTTTGCCAACACTTGCAATAGTAAATCGTAATGTCCTCTTACTAAAGGTAAATTTGGAGCTACATCTTGAATCAAGTCAATTTTTTTATCTCTAGCATTTAATTGGTAAGTACGCAATGTTTGTTCGACTGCTTGTCCTAAATCGACTCCATCCAAACTATAGCTGCGTCCAGATTCCAACTTTGATAAATCTAAAACGTCATTAACTAAACGAGTCAGTCTATCTGTTTCATTATTAACGGTTTGTAAAAATTCTTTGCGCTGTTCGACACCCAAATCTTCACCAAATTCATGTAAGGTTTCAATAAAAGATTTGATATTAAATAAAGGTGTGCGTAATTCGTGAGAAACGTTACTAATAAATTGACTTTTTGCTTCATTTAACTCTACTTCACGAGTAATATCCTGGATAGTAATCGCAATACCTTTAATGCTTTCTCGCTGCTGATTAATTACCGTAGTTAAAAGAATGCGAATAGTTCTTTTTACTGGTTGATTTATCGTAATCCGAAATTCGGCGCTTTCTAGTTCTCCGGCTGTCATTTGGTGCAAATAGCGGTTAATTTCTACCTGCATCGGAGAAGGTAAATGTTGTAAAATCGTATTGCCAACTACTTGAGTTTCTTCCCAACCAAAAATTCTTTTTGCTGTAGAATTGGCTAATATTACCTGCATATCGTTGTCAATCAAAACTGCACCATCGGCAATAGTAGAAACCAAAGTTTCTAACTTAGCTTTTTCAGCAGTTAGTTCTTCAATATTTTGTTCTTCATAGCCCTCCAAACGCTCTCCCATTTCGTTAAAATTGACAATTAACTCTTTGAGTTCTCCTGAAAATTGTAATTCGATGCGCTGTTTGAAATTTCCCGCAGCAATTTGTTTTACACCCGCTAGTAATTCCTTAATTGGCTTGGTAATAGTCAAAGCATTAATTACCCCTCCCAAAATGACCATTACCCAAATCGAGATAAAAACTGCGATCGTCACATCGCGGGTAAAGTTGTTAGAGATCACAGCAGTTTGGTTGGGATTAATCCCCACTGCTAACACACCTAAATACTTACCATTTGCTTTCAAAGGGATAAACACATCAGTAACTTCCCCATCCGGTGAAACATGGTGACGCACCATTGGCTTTTCCGCATCAGCAGCGTAATCTTCGGGTAATTCAATCCTGCGTTTAATAGTCAGCGAATTTCCTACTTCCGGTTCCCAAAAAGGAATACCAAAAAAGATTTTTCCAGTTTCATCAGCATAAAGCAGGTAGCGGACGCTAGAAGTACTGCTGTAGAAGCGTTGAGAAAACTGGGCTATCTCAGTGTAATTTTCATCGGCCATGAAAGGTACAACATTTGCAGCCAGCAACAAACCCAAATCCCGTCCAAAACGAGTGTCATTGAGACGTGCATCCTGCTGAATTGTATTTACGGCCCAAAACGTCAGACCGCTCATCACCAACGATACAACCAAGGTAACAGCCGCCAACAGCCTTGTTTGGAGATTAAAATCCGACCACCAATTAGCGATCGCGTCTGTAATTGTTTTTATAAGAACCAGCATTTTAAAATAAATATTGGGCATGGGACATAGTTAAAGGTCAAAGGTTGAAGGTTAATTTATAACTCTTAAC
>NZ_JAYGHM010000086.1:0-33046 GCF_034931125.1 Rivularia sp. UHCC 0363
AGTGTCATCAGTGTCATCCATTTAATCCGTGTTCGGAGTTAGTAGTGCGAGCGTCTCGCTCGCTATCAATCTCCCCATCTCCCCATCTCCCCATCTCCCCATCTCCCCATCTCCCCCATCTCCCCCTCTCCCCATCCCCCCATCTCCCCATCCCCCCATCCCCCCATCCCCTTGTCCCCTCATCTCCCCATCTCCTCATCTATTCTTCTGATATTCTCGAAGCTGTTTTAACAACTCTTCTTGAGATGAGTTTGACTGTGGTTTTGTTTGCTTGATTTTTGCGTCGCTTTTAACATTAGCGGATGAGGACTCAAATCTAAAAGGCTGCTTTCTGGTTGGACTTGGTGGGTTGAGACTGGCTTTTGCTGAGTCGAGGGTGGCTGCAAATTTTACTTGCTGTTCTATTTGTTCGGTGGAAGAAACTAAACCACTTAAACCATTGACTAGTTCACGGAGGTTTTGCCGAAATTTGGGGTCTCCTGTCAATTCGTCTAAATCTGAGGTAATTTTCTGGGTGTTTTCAAAGGTGACTCTCGCGGAATCTAGTGTTTGTTGCAACACTAGTAAATTGTTGGGGTCGTTGAGTGTTTTGGTGATGTCGCGTAGATTTGTTGATGCTTCTGCTGCATTGGCTGAAAGTGTTTCGAGATTTTGCAGTAATTCTCCTTGGGTGAATTTGTTGATGCTTGGTGATAGGCTACCAAGAGTTGTTCTTAATTGAGAACTGGTTGCGGTGATGTCGTTTAATGCACCAACAAGTGAGGAACGATTTGTGGTGACTAAGTTATCAATGTTGCTTAATAGTCTGGAAGCTTGATTCGCAGTGGAACTAATTTCATTAGCTGTACCGCTAAATTTTTCTGCTGTACCGCTAAATTGTTTTGCTGTTGCATTGAGTTGCGAAGCGGTAGTACCGAATTGATTTATGGTTCTATCAGTGGATGTACTAACTCTAGTTGCAGCGGTTGCTACTTGGTTGGCGGCGGAAGAGAAAGTTTTTAATTCTTGTTGTGTGGCTTTTGTCAAACTGGAAACATCACGAGTTAGTTGAGCGACTTGTGCTGCTGCTAGGGAAGTATTTTTTAAAGCTTGATTGACGTTGTTATATACATCCGGTCGGCTGTAAACTTCTGATAAACGGCTGCTGTAGCGAATCAGTTCGTCAACGCTGATGCCGATTTCACCTTTAACACGGGAACCGTTACAGATAATAATAGTGGGGTCGCAATTTTTATCTAAAGGTCCACCATCTACATTTGAACGGGTAATAGTTCTTTGTGGTGTAATCTCGATAATGCTTTCACTGATTAATCCAGACTGATTCGCTTCAATTTTGACATCACGGGGAATTATTAAATCGGTTTTGTTTATATCCAGTTTTACGTCAACGCTGTTGGCAGATGCTTTAATTTCAGCGATGTTGCCGACTTTTACACCACGATATTGCACAACAGCACCCTTTTGCATTCCACCAGCGTCCTTAAACTCTACAATAAAGCTATAGGTACGACCGGCAGCGCTGATTCTATTGAGCCAAAGGAAAATTAATCCAAAGACTCCTAAACCGAATAAGATTAACAATCCTACAGAACCTTCTCGAACCAATCGCGATCGCATTTTTCACCTCCTTCTAGAGCTACAGTTATAAGTTTGAGTTGTAAATAAATATTCGGACATTGTTTTATCACTAATAATTTAGATGATTTAGATGATTTATAAATTAATTAATCGCGATTAATCGCCAAGATAAGTGATTTTTGTGATTTTTAGTTTTTCATGCACCGGCAATTTTAATTGGGCCCTCAATGTTTCCGCTCATAAATTGTCTAATAGAAGGATGGTCTGTGGTGTCAACTTCGGAGACTGTTCCTGACCACTGGACTTTACCTTGGTAGAGAAACACGATTCTGTCAGCGGTACGACGAATTGTACTATGTTGGTGGGTAACGATCGCGTAGCTGCTAGAAGTTCCTTGTGCAAACTGTAATTGCCGAATTAAATCTTCGATTATTGTCGAAGCAATGGGGTCTAATCCGGCTGTAGGCTCATCGTACAGCAAAACTTCTGGGGACTCTTCGGGTTTATCTGGATTTGAAATAATAGCACGAGCAAAACTCACCCGTTTCCGCATCCCTCCAGAAAGTTCGCTGGGAAATCGATCTGCGACTCCAGGTAAACCGACCATTTCCAATCTTTCCTCAACTAGTTCCCGAATTGTTCTTTTAGAAAGCTTTGAATGCTGGTAAAGTAAAAAGCCAACATTTTCATCCACTGTCAAGGAATCAAACAAAGCCGCTTGCTGGAAAACCATTCCAATTCCCAACGCATCCACACCATCTTCTACCAAACCTTCTCGCTTTACTCCTTGGACAAAAATTTCTCCTTCATCGGGAGCGGTTAACCCAGCAATTATCCGCAAAATAGTGGATTTACCAGTTCCTGAAGGACCAATTATTCCTAATGCATCTCCCCGGTAAATATTGAAATCCACTTGATCTAAAATCTTATTTTGACCATAAGACTTAGAAACGCCTTTTAATTGAATTAGTGGTTGTTCTAATGGTTGTTCTAATGGTTGTTCTAATGTTTGTGTCATTGATTCATCAGGAGGGTAGATAGTGGATAGTAGTTAGAAGAAGTACAACAACTAACAACTATCAACTAATAGTGAAAAATTTTGATGTCATAGTCATTGGTAGTGGTATCGGTGGATTAACTGCTGCTGCATTACTCAGTCGTTACGGTAAGCGGGTAATCGTTTGCGAAAGCCATACAGTAGCGGGTGGTGCTGCTCATAGTTTCCGACGACGAGGATTTGAATTTGATTCTGGGCCTTCATTCTATTGTGGACTGAGTGACCCTAGAAGTTTGAATCCTGTAAAACAAGTTCTCGATATTTTAGGTGAATCTCTCCAAACTGTACCTTATGACCCCCTCGGACACTATCATTTTCCGGAAGGTAGCTTTGCAGTTTACGGTAATTCTCAGCGTTACCAGGAAGAGGTAGCGAAAATTACGCCTCAAGGTGCCAGGGAGTTAGCAGAATTTGAAAGTCGTTTGTTGCCTTTATACGATGCAATGAAAGGGATTCCGACTTTGGCTTTGCGAGCCGATTGGCAGCTAATTCCTATTTTACTGAGTCGTTATTTACCGTCTTTATTAAAAATGCTCCCGAATTTACCCTTAGTTCAAAGTTCGGTAGGTAGTGTGATGGATGCGACGGTGAAAGACCCCTGGGTGCGGCGACTAATTGACTTGGAATGCTTTCTGTTATCTGGTTTAAAGGCAAGCGGGACTATTGCCCCAGAAGTAGCATTTATGTTAGGGGAACGTTCCCATACTGCCATTGAATATCCTTTGGGAGGTAGTGGTGCGATCGTAGATGTTCTGGTGCGCGGATTCCAGCGTTACGGTGGAGAGTTGCGTTTGGGATGTCATGTAGAGCAAATTATTATAGAAAATAATCAAGCGGTAGGAGTGCATTTATCCCCCCAGCCCCCCTTAAAAAAGGGGGGTGAAGAGGTTATAAAAGCCCCGGTGGTAATTTCCAATGCCACAATCTGGGATACCTACAGCAAATTATTAATTCCTGAAGATTTACCCGCATCTTACCGTCAAGCAGCTTTAGATACTCCCGCAGTAGAAAGTTTTATGCATTTACACTTAGGATTTAGAGGTGAAGGTCTAGAAAAATTGACGGGACATCATGTAGTAGTTCACGATGCTAAACAAGATATTACCGTGCCGGGAAACACCTGTATGATATCGATTCCCAGCGTTTGGGATGCAACACTCGCTCCCCTAAATCATCATGTGGTTCATGCTTATACTTTGGAACCTTATGCAGGGTGGGAAAAAGATTCTGATTATGAAGAGAAGAAAAAGCAAAAAGCACAAAGTTTATATCAAGCTATAGAAAAAGTAATTCCAGATATTAGAGAGCGTGTAGATTTAGAACTTATTGGTACACCATTAACTCACGCTAGTTATTTGAGAAGATATCAAGGAACTTATGGCCCTGCGATCGCGGCTGGTAAGGGAATGTTTCCTAGTACTAATACACCGATAAAAGGATTGTATCGCGTCGGTGACAGTACAATGCCGGGAATTGGAGTTCCTGCGGTTGCTGCTAGCGGTATTTTGTGTGCTAATTCTTTGGTGAAGCGGGAGCAGGTGATGGAGTTGGTGGATTTGTTGGATTATTAGCGCTTACGGTGAGTTTATTAGATGATTTCTTCTTTTCTGCTAATACTTAAACCCGTGTTATATTAGTTGCTACCCGCTTTGATATAATATCGGGTTTTTCTCAATAAAAATACTGCTTTTTTATTTTATTAGTATTTTTTTACACTATTTATTCTGTTTGAAGCGATCAAAATCAAATTTTTTTTTGAATAAGGTGCTGTTTTTGTGATATTCTTTTTTTAGAGGTAATTATCATAATGGGAATATTGTCCGTCTCAAAAAAAATGCAAATATTCCCATTATGGAAATATCAATTTCATAACTATATTATCTCACATTATGCTCATTGAAAATTTTTTTGCGGCTTCAGGATATGGAATGAATTAAATACTAAATTTATATATTTATATCCCTCTTTTGTCACTCTCCGAATTCAAGAAATAATAAATAAGCGAGATTATCCGGAAGAATAAAATGGTTGGTATTGATTAATATCAGCAATCAAACGGTTAAATCCAAGTAACCTTCTTAGAATTTGGAAAAATATTTAGCCAAGGGGAAATTAACCATAATCAAAATCATCTCGGATTTGTAACAGTTATTGTTGTTCTAATTCTGTTAAAGGTTCGAGAGACAATAATGAAGTAAATGAGTCGTTGTACTGCTTTTGAAATCCTAAAAGGCGTTGAACATCTTCTAATGATAAATTACGATCGTTAAGAAGTGTCATGATTATATAGCGATTCGATTATTTAATCGGATATTAATGATATTATCGCATCTACCAAAAGAAAGGAAATCATAAAAACTCTATTTAAAATTAAATTTATTCTCCTTCCAGAGATAGAAGCGATATGTAACTAACTTATTTAAGCTGTTATTAACAAATGTTTATGTCCAGTTATTAGTTTGAATGGATTGTCCTGCTTTTTTCTCATGTTTTCTCACGTTTACTCACGATAAAAATTAGAAGCGAGTTTGATGGGGATTAAATTACAAGTTAATAGCAATCACTAATTACTAAAGATTGGACATAGTAACGTATAGAGGAAATTGAATGATGAATAGACTTACAGATAATAGCGAAATTGCTAAAAGAGATTTTAAAACCAATAATTTAATTAAAAAAATTGCTAAAGCAAACGGGGCGATCGCATTAGGATTTCTTGCATTAGTATTTACTGGTTGCGATACAAATGACAAAATAGGTACTGTAGAATCAACAGAACAGACACCGGGAGCGACAACTACAGGAGATACAACGACAGATACTATAACTCCAGGAATTACTACAACTCCAGGGGCTACGGGTGCTGCATTACCAGATTCTACCGATAACATACCTCCAAGTGCGGGATTACCTAACGCAGAACTAGTTGGAGAGAATGTTACCGTAAGTACTAAAGTTACAGAAGTTGTTGGTCCAAAAGCGTTTATTGCTTACGATAAAGAATCTCTACGCGGACAACCGATATTAGTAGTAAGCAATCAAGATGCTCCTCCTGTTGGTACTAATGTTGAAGTAAGTGGCGTAATCGGTACTTTTGACGCAGCGTTAATTAAGAAAGATTACGGTTTAGATTTTACCCCAGATGTAGTTAAGCTTTACACGAACAAGCCTTATCTTGCTGCTAAGGCAATTGAAAAGGTAGATTAAACTTTTAATGTAATAATTTGAATATTGAGAAACTCGGTTTTTTGGAAAAGCCGGGTTTTTTGATTGGAAAAAATAATTTAAGAGTGCGATAGTTGTTATTTTTGATAAAAAGTTGATTCAAGCAACAGCATATCCGGTATGTTGTCTAACATTAGGAGGATGAAAACCCAAAACAATTTTATCTTTAAGAATTCCAGCTTCTTCTAAATCATAAGTGACACCATCTTCTGTATCGTCGCGCTGCACCCATATTTTGCCATCAATGATTTCTAGATGAATTTAGGACTTACGCAAACTGAACGAGAAAATCAGTATTCCACGAATTTTGATCCCCCCAACCCCCCTTAAAAAGGGGGGCTTTGCGTAAGTCCTGGAATTAAACAACCATGAATTCGCTTTGCACCATGCCATCCTAAAGTTATTATCGTCATCAAAAACTGGTCTGTATTCAATATCCCCATATGAGTAGGGTATTTTGGTATAGGGAATCAAGGTTTCTTTAATAATATTTTGATAATTTAAGTTATCCATATTTATTCTTTAATATTTCAACTTCTTTCATACCCACCTGGGAATGCAATTCCCAGGCTAATAGCATAAGTCCTCTCAAGAGGACTACTATTTTTATCTAAATTAATATATCTTAAAATTAATCAAAAATAAAAATTACAAAATTAGGGTGGTGCGTGACGCTATACAAGTCTAATTGCGACGTTCAAGTTTTTTCTCAGCGTCACAGCACCCTACAATTTCTTTTCATTTAACACCAAATCCCCACAACTTTACCCGTCAATTCTTTCCCTAACCACGGTGTATTACTCGATAAACTATGCAAAATCTTACTTTCAACCTTCCAACTTTGCTGGGGATTAAATAAAGTTAATTCTGCTTTCTCACCTGCTGCAATTTTACTCGGACTTTGCTTTAAACATTCCGCTGGATTGGTAGAAAGTGCTTTCCATAATTCCAAAGCTGTCAATTCACCCGTTTCTACCAATTGCCACAACAAGGGTAACGCTAACTCTAAACCGATCGCTCCTGGTGGTGCTTGAGCAAAGGCTACGGTTTTTTCTTCGTAAGTATATGGTGAATGGTCGATCGCGATCGCATCTATTATTCCTTGCTTTACTCCCCGACGCAATGCCATCATGTCTTCTGGATTTCCTAGGGGAGGTTCTATATTTAGCGAATTATCATAGCTTTTAACTGCTTTTGTATCAAGTAAAAGATGCATCCAAGTAGTACTAGCGGTGATGGGTAAACCTTTGGATTTCGCATCTGCAATGAGTTCCACGCTGCGAGCGGTAGAAACGCGCATGATGTGGGTGGGGGTAAAAGTAGCGGCAACTACTTCGAGTAAAGCAGCGATCGCAGAAGTTTCGGCAGTTGCGGGAATTCCGGGTAAACCCCATTGAATCGAATTCGCACCTTCACGCATCACTCCATCGGAGGAAATATTGCGATCGCAACACCAAAAGGCTAAAGGTTTTCTAAAAGGTTGCAGATATTCTAGCGATCGACGTACCAAGGCTAAATTATTCAAAGCGTCACCATCTGCGAAACCGACCACTCCCGCAGCTTTTAAATCGGCGAATTCGGTCATTTTTTCCCCTTTAACATCCCGTGTAATTGCACCCCAGATGTTGAGCAAGGGGAGAGGGTTAGATTGCGAAGCCTTGTGAAGCTGCTGTAATTTGGCGACAACTGCGGGATTATCGATGGGTGGGGATGTGTTTGGTAAAACAGTGATGCGAGTAAAACCACCAGCTGCAGCAGCTTTGAGCAATGATGTCAGAGTTTCTCTTTCCTCAAAACCCGGTTCCCCGGAATGACTGTATAAATCGACTAATCCCGGACCTAAAATCAAAGATTGACATTCACGAATAGAAGTATTGTCGGGGATATCGGAACTTTTAATTTTATCGTTAATTGAGCGAATATAACCGTCCTCAATCAATACATCACCAACTCGGTCGGTTTGAGTTAAAGGGTTAATAATTCTTACTTGCTGTAAAAGTTCGGTTGTCATAATATAATTTGTAATTAAATAAATTCTCTAACTCTTAACTCCTAACTCTTAACTCCTAACTCTTTACAACGCTCCAATTACCGTTTCATCTAATACGCTGCCATTTAAATAAGAGGTAATATTAATAGCTTCTACCACTGGTAAAGCATTTTTTTCTTTGGGGTAATCAATTACATTTAAACAACAATTACTCTGACGAAAATTCCAGAAATATTCTGGTGATAAACCTAAAATATGACAAAGTAAAATTTGATTGGTCACTCCATGAGCAACTATCAATACAGTATTTAATTTATTAGTTAATGCTGTATCTAAAATTGATTCGTAAACTTCTACCGTGCGCTGCCAAACTTGCTGTAAAGTTTCTCCAGCAGGCATTTTAAATTGTTCTGGAGTTTCCCTCCAACGCTGCAATGCTCCGGGGAATTCTTGCTCTATTTCTGCTTCTGCTTTACCTTGCCACAGTCCGTGAATTATTTCTTTAAATCCATCATTTAATTCTAAATTAATATGTTGATGGTGCTGTAAGATAATTTCTGCTGTTTCTTTTGCTCGCAATAAACCGCTACTAAATACTTTGTTAATGGAAACATCTTTGAGAAAATCAGATACTTGTTCCGACTGTAATTGTCCCTTTTGATTAAGTGGAATATCAACTTGTCCCTGATACTTACTTTGCTGATTCCAATCAGTTTCGCCGTGACGAACTAATAATAATCTAACTCCATGATTCGGAAGCAATGAGGGTAAAGCTTGTCCCATATGTTGAGTTTGGTTGAATGATTCTATGTAAACTTTTTCCTGCAAATTACCAGAAAAATTAAGTACATTTATACAACAATTCGATTGCTGAATACGCTGCATATAAGCCGGAGAAATATTATTTGCAGCTTGAATCAAACATCGATTTATACAGCTATGGGCTACTACAAGTATGGTTTGATTTTGATGTTTGGGTAAAATTTCTTGCCAAAATTCTGTTGCTTGTTCGTATAATGCCTTTAGGGGAAAATATTCGACGGTTGTTTCACCATTTTGTATCAGCATCCGCAATTTATCGGGGTTTTCTTTCCATACTTTATAGTCTTCAGAAAACTTTTCTTGCACTTCTGTAGCAAGCATTCCTTCCCATAAAGGTAGATGAATTTCCTTAAGTTTATCGGTAATTTCAAGAGTGGGAATATTCTCAAAATTGGCTTTGATTTCGCGGTGAATAATTTCTGCGGTTTGCTTGGCTCTTTTGAGGGGACTGCAATAAATCGCATCAAATGAAATATGATTAATTGCTTTACCAACTTTTACCGCATCACTACAACCTTTTTCGGTCAATTCCGATACGTCTAAATGTCCCTGAATCCGTTTGACGGTGTTGTAAGTGCTTTGACCGTGACGTACTATAATTACTCGTGTCAACTTTCCCCCTCCTTTCTCTCAAGCAATAATTTTACTTTAAAGTGGGTAGGAATGGAGAATTATGGCTCGGTTTTACGAAAGAATCACCTCCACATCTAATAAATCGAGTGTTTGAAAGCTGGAAACAAATCTTAATTTATTATTTGTAAATGCAAAAGTAATCTATATGGTTTTTGTCATAAGATATTAGCGGACATTAATAATTTAATAATCATGCACAAAGAATATATAGAAGTTTTAGAAGCATTAATTGATAAATTGACATTATCTACAGTCTTAGAAATGTTAGAACGAATCTGTCACAAAAAAGCAGAGAATCTTAGAGAACATTGGCAAGATGAGGCTTCAGCAAAGCTTTGGGAGAAAGCTGCTAGACAAGTAGAACAGTTAGATATTGATATTTGATGGATGTTTGATAGATGTTTGATAGATGTTTGATAGATGTTTGATTAAATTCAAAAAAAATAAACACGCTCTCGGAGGTTGAGGAAAGAAATATAGAGAGATAAATAATTTTAGAGCTTTTTTTAATTGCGATCGCACTAATCTAGAATAAGTTCTGAATTTTAGATATCACAAAAATAAAACCCGTCAAAACGGGCTTCATTATCGTTATTTAAGTTTGATTTCACCTGAGAATACAATATTGTTAAATTACGACGACTGAATTTCGAGAGATTATTCAAGAAAGACTGCTTTCTACAATCCCTTAATTTGAGCTTTATTTAAAATCCTTTGATTTATCAATGTTAGTCAAATCAAACTGTAACTGCAATCCATCATTACCAGTAAGCGTCTGTTGTCCGGGTTGCAGTAAAACGGGTGTATTCCCAATCTGAACCTGTTGTTCAACTTGACTGTAACCTGTGTTGGTAAAGGTGTTTTGCTGTAAATTATTAACTGGTGTTCTGTTAGAAGACTGGTTAATAAAAAATATCGAGAAATCTTCATTGGCTGTTCTTTGATTGATTCCTGTTAAGGAATCACCCGATAGAGTATAACCTCTATTAGACTGTGCGTTTGCTGGGTTGACGACACTTGCTATAGTTACGACTATTCCGAAAGCAGCCAGAAAGTTAGTTTTCAGCATTTTCTACGCTCCTATAATGTCTGCAATGACTTGTTTCTCAAAAGTTTGTCATTAATTACTATTATTATATGTAACAACAGCTTCATTCAGCCACAGAAGTGTCATAAATAATTCACACCAGTATATACATCTAAGGGATGATGTAATCATTGTACTAGTAGGGTGCATTATATTATGCCATCCAATTTTAACCGCTCGTTTGAATTTGAAGTCAGGCTTGCTTCAGAACATCCGCATTTATTGCAGGGACTTGATGATTGGTTACGCTTGGATTTGATATCTGACGCTCAAGTCAAGCAAATATGCCGAGAGCATCTGGTTTGTCAGGTTAGGTTACAGGCTGAAATACCTAAAAGGCAGATTGAAAAAGTTATTTCAGAGCCTAGTGAAATTACGGGAAAGCCAGTAGTGGCTACACCTAATTTTTTTGGTTCGATATGGCGATCGCTACGGGCAGAATTAAGCGTCCGTTGGCTGCTATTTTTAGGAATGTTTAGTGTCGTAATTTCCTCTGGAGCGCTTGCGGCAACTCAGTGGGAGAGATTTACGCCTTTTTTACAGTATGGGGTTTTATTTGCTTACACTTTGGGTTTTTGGGGACTCGGTGTTTGGACTGGTAAACAAGCAAATTTACGGTTGACAAGTGACGCTTTGCGTATTGTCACAATGCTGCTGATTCCGGTCAACTTTTGGGCAATGGATAGCTTTAGTTTGTGGCAAAATCCGATAAACTGGCTTTTAGTCGGTATTGCGGCAATTATTTTGACGGGAATAGCTGTATTGTTATCCAAGCAATCAATATTTGCCCGAAGTGTTCCAGTTAATAAATTATCTTTAATAAATATTCTTGGATTAAGTTATCTACATTGGGGTTGGAAGTTTTCAGGATTTCCCTTGATTGCAGTTTATTTAGCTGCGATCGGTACAACTATAATTACTGTTTATCAAAGTCGTATTAGGAGGGTAGAAACAGAAAAAAGTTTATCTGATAATTGGGGAAAAAATGTTTTCGCTGCGGTGATTATTTATGCCTCAATGCTGGTATTGCTCCGAGCAAATTTTAGCGCTGGTGTAGATGTTGCAAATTTAGGTTTAGCTATTGGTATTTATGGTTGGTTAATAGCTTGGTTAGCGCAACGGGAGGAAGGGAAAAGGGGAGAAGGAGAATCTTCTCCTCACCTCCCAATCTTTCCTTCCCAAATAATCGGGGGTCTATTATTATTCCTCGGTTGGTACGTGACGTTTGAAAGTAATCCTTTACAGGCGATCGCTATTAGCGGTTTGGGTTTATGGTTTTTTAATAGTCGGTTAAATTTATATAGTTTAAAAAGCGATTTTGCAGCTTTCTTTATAGTTGGTTTGCAGTCAATGTGGTTGGGATGGAGATTATTACCCGCTCAATTGCAATCTTCAATTATTACAACCGCGACTCAATTTACAACTTCTCAGAATAATCCTTGGGCTTTATTAAGTGTGGGATTGTTTCCCTACATCATTTTTATAGTGGCATTTACGGATAATTTGAGAAGTAAAAATAGGTTAGTGGAAGCATCTGGTTCCTTATCTTCCGATCGATCTAGCGAGCAAGGTGTTGATAAATCCAGCGAGCAAGGTGTTGATGAATCCAGCGAGCAAGGTGTTGATAAATCCAGGGAGCAAGGTGTTGATAAATCCAGTGAGCAAGGTATTGATAAATCCAGTGAGCAAGGTGTTGATAAATCCAGCGAGCAAGGTGTTGATAAATCTAGCGAGCAAGGTGTTGATAAATCCAGCGAGCAAGGTGTTGATAAATCCAGCGAGCAAGGTGTTGATAAATCTAGCGAGCAAGGTGTTGATAAATCTAGGGAGCAAGGTGTTGATAAATCTAGGGAGCAAGGTGTTGATAAATCCAGCGAGCAAGGTGTTGATGAATCCAGCGAGCAAGGTGTTGATAAATCCAGCGAGCAAGATGCTCGCACTACGAAGAACCCGGATTTAGCAAATTTTGGCGAAATATTGACGTTAATATTAGGGATTGCTTTAACAGCGGTTGCTTTAGAAAATCCTATATTACGCTCCTTAAATTTACTTTTATCTACTATTACCCTCGCGATCGTAACCCACCGACATCACAAAATATCTTTTTCTACTTCTCCCCCCATCTCCCCATCCCCCCATCCCCTCATCTACTTAACTCACATCACCGCAATAGTTACCCTGTTCTCGTGGATAAATTTATTCTTCCCCAGTTCACAACAAGTTTGGGCGGTTATTTGCTTGGTGGTGATGGTCGCAGAATGGTTGTTTAGCGTGGGGAATGGAATATGGCGACGTAGTGCATGGCACATCGGTTTGCTGCTTGCAGGTTTGAGTTATTTACTGTTATGGATAAATCTAGATTCGACAATTTGGAATAGTATTTATACGAATCAATCAAGTTGGGGATTAACTTGGTTCGTCACACCTATAACTCTGAGTATCATCGCTAGTCGCAGTAGTGAAGAAAGAAAACATCGACTAACGATTAGTACTTTAACCATCATATTTGCTCAGCTATTAACTTTACCCGTACCTGGAACTAGATTAATCGGTTTGGCTTTAGGTACGGCTGTAATGTTTGTCAATACACGATATTTAAATAACAAACTATCTGCGTTAATTACGGTAGGTTTTGTTTTAAACTTGATTTTTGTAACCGTATGGGAAAGAGGTTTATTATCGTTTGATGGCTGGTTTGTGTTGTCAGCAGCGATTATTCTCGGTTTGTGGGTAGTTCGTATATTGCTGCGACGAGGTAATGAGTCAGCTATATATGCATCTGCTACAGATTTTTGGGCGAGTACGTTGTGCGTTTGCGAATTGTTATTGCTTAGTTTACAAGCGGGATGGATTTACATATCTGATGTATCAAATATCTTACTATATGCGACTTCTGCCGCGATTATTTTACTAGCTTTATCATTTCGTCATTGGCAACAACCAAATAAGTGGACATTCTACGGGATTGCGTGGTGTGTGGAATTGCTGGTTGTGGAGATATTAGGATCTGGAACTAAGCCAATTATTTATGTAGCGATCGCAAATATTGCGTTGGGTTTAATTACGCAATTATTTGGAGATTGGTGGTATAAAAAGCAGCAAGTAGCAATTCCCGTCCGCTGGCATATTTTACCTTTGCTATACGCTCTTTTGGGTGTACTGCTGCGTTTAGGTACTTTTGATAGCTGGACTGGTTTATCTACCTTGGGTGTAGCTTTGATTGTCATTGGTGTAGGAAAGCGCGGTCGCAAATTAAAACCGCTGCTTTACTTAGGACTTTTCGGCGTATCAATTGCTGCTTATGAACTTTTGGTATATCAACTTCAGCAAATGTCTGGGGGTGCGATCGGTGATGGTTGGATTGCTTTAGCTATTCTAGCAACTGCGATCGCGTATGTTTATCGCTTATTGTCGCGTTGGTTAATAAGTTATTTACATTTGAGTCGCGAAGAATTGAAAACGTGCGCTCATTTTCATTGGGCTTTAGGTAGCGCGTTATTAGCAGCTGCAATTAATTATCCCATAGAAGCCCATGCATTAGCTTTATTGTCGGGATTATTGTTAACTTGTTACGCAATATTTCAAGGAAGACAAAGTGAATTACCATCGCGATCGGTTCAAGGAATTACAGAAGCCGAAATTTGGGTTTATATCGGTTTATTCCAAGCAGCTTGTTTAAGATACTTTTTACCAAATACCTCGTTAATAAGTCTTTTCTTAGAGCAAATACGTCCTTGGCAAGCAGCAGTTTCCTGTTTAATTGCTTATTCACTTTATAGTTTACCGTGGGAGAGTTGGCGCTGGACTAAAAAACCTTGGCAAATTGCTGCATACGTCATCCCGTTAATATCTTTGTGGGAAACCAGAATAGAAGTTTATTCTATCTGTATATTATTGGTAGCTGGTTATTATATTCTGATCGCCAAAATTAGCACTCAATTCCGCTTTAACTACATCAGTTTAGCGTTATTTAATTGGGCTTTGTGGCGTGGGTTTATAGATTTAGATTTAACCGATGCTTTATGGTATATTTCCTCAATTGGCTTATCGTTGTTATATATTGCTCAATTCGATCCGCAGCTTAAATTACCGCAAAATAAATCATTCCGTCACGGTTTAAGAATATTAGGTAGCGGTATGATTTGTGGATATGCGACTGTATTCTACCAAGATAAATTTTTACCAGGTTTAATACCAGGAATTTTGAGTTTGATTGCTATTTTCGCGGGATTAGCATTAAGAATACGCGCTTTTTTATATATCGGTACGGCAACATTTTTGATTACAGGTTTCTATCATTTAGTAATATTTGTGTTACGTTATCCCTTCCTGAAATGGGTAATAGGTTTGCTACTTGGAATTGTGTTGATATTTATTGCAGCTAACTTTGAAAGTCGTCGTCAACAGTTTACTTCCTTGCTTCGGAATAGTAATGATGAATTTAGGGAATGGGAGTGAGTCAATTATCAACAGGCTAACAATTTTAATAATGAATCTGTAATACAACCACCAAGTCGGAGGTCATAGCCATCATATCCCGGCATGGGATTTGCTTCCAAACACCAATATTGATTATCATCAGTTACTTTAAAATCCCAACCAGCAAAGATTAATCCAAAAGCTGCCGTAGCATCAATAATTTGTTGAGATAAAGCGGATGGTAATGGTTTAGAAAAATTATCCGCACCAGTTCCGGGACGATTAATAACTGTTCCTGGAATATGTTCTAACCAAGCGCTCAATGCTTCAAGCAAACTCCGCCAACGTAAAGCCATATAAACATCAGATTGAACTGTTGAAAGGTCAATAATTCGACAGTAATAAGCAGCTGCTGATGCAGTAGGAAAAACAAGACTGAGCATTAAAAGCGAACGAGTCGATAAAAAATTAAATTTCATCGCGGGATGTCTCCTTAATTAAGTATTGACTACTCCCACCCCGTGCATGGAGTGGGATTCAGATAGCTTAGTTAGAATCCACTATCTTATCTACATCGAACAGGTTTAACTGTTTGCCTAACGAGTTCCCCGGCAAACGCTTTTTAGCACAAGGCTGGCGTTTTATATCCTTAACCCCTGTTGATTCAGGGTAGGGCGTTTCAAACAATCTAAGTTGCTTTGGTTCCGAGCAGTCCACCCGTACCGTTTTTATATACTTAGCAGGATATCTACAAGCAATTGGCAATCCTAATTGCTCAATCCCTTTAAGTTTTATGTTTCTTGCTGCTTGCAGATCGGCATGGTCAAAATGCCCGCAGTTTGTACAGATAAACTTTTCACTGTCGCGAGATGCTTTATCTATGTGTCCGCAGTGCGAGCATTTTTGACTTGTATGTTGAGGAGCTACTTTAACAACTAATACGCCTGACTTCGCAGCCACAACGTTAATTTTTTGAGTTAAAGAGTACCAACTTGCATCAGCTATAGAGCGGTTAAGTCCGACTTTTCGGGACTGACCATTTTTTGTATAGTTGCCATTATCATCTTTTTTTGGTTTGCATCTGGCTGACATTCCTTTGATGTTTAAATCTTCAAGAATTACAGCGTCAGCACGTTTAACAATCTTGTTTGCAACTTGCCATTGATAAGCTTCACGTCGTTGTTTAATGCGTTTATGCAGCCTACCTATGCGGCTATATGCTTTACGCTTGTTGTTTTTACCTTTTTTGCGAGATGCGCGACGAGAGCGAACACGCATTAATCTTTTAGTTCTTTTGTTGGTATTAAATCTAGGATTATCTATCTGTGAACCGTCAGAAAGATGTACAAGTTTAGTTAATCCCAAATCACAACCAATTACTGTTTTAATTTCTTCGTGTTTCACCTCAACTGATTGAGGAATAGTTTTATCTTCAACTTTGATACTGATATACCATCCATCAGCCTTTTGTCTAATAGTTGCTGACTTAATTTTAAACCCATCTGGAATAGAACGAGAATTATGATAATCAACCCAACCGAGACTTTTAATGTTAATGCCAGTTAAGGTTATATCTTTATTCTCAATATTAGTAATGGTGAAACTTTTAAACTTGCTTCTGCGCTTAAGTTTTGGTCTACCTTTACCATCACTGAAAAACCCTTTCATAGCATTATCTAATCGCTTGATATTCTGCTGTAGAGCAGTGCTATTTACGCGCCTATACCAAGGTCGAGATTTCTTAAGCTCTTTAAGGTTAGCGTCCTGAATAGCACCAGCAGAACGGCGTTTTAATAACCCGGTTTTCAAGTCTTGATTTTGGGTATAAACTTCACCCGTTGCTCCATTGCGAGAGATGCAGCAAGTTAAAGCGCAATGAGTCACTGGGAAATTGTGGTTAGCAGTCCAATCTTCCTGAGACGCATAATAAGTATAATTTCTGTCTTTTAAATTGTAGTTGTACTGATGAAATAACATATCTATCCAACTACTCAATTCTGATGCTTGTTCTTTTGTTGGTTTTAATTTGAACGTCATACCCATCAGCACTTGACAATCACCCCCAAGATCCAGTTAAACTATATTTAGTTTATACACAATATCTGAAGATGTCAATTAAAAAAGGTCAGAAAAGAGTTAAAAATATACCTATTTTGCATGACGAAGTGAAACAAAGGCATCAAATAGTAATCACCCCAACTGCTTGGGAAAACATGAAGCAAGAAGCAGTTGAAAGGGGGATTAGTATTAGCGAGCTTATAGAAGAATTTGGACGGCACCTAAAGGTGCTTTCTCCAATTTCATCCCACGATTAAAAATCGTGGGCTTTCATTGTCGTAAATTCTGTAAAGTTTTTTCGTCTTACCTATCAATAGGTTTGACTTGATTTTAGGGACTAACTATTTTTCCGATCCAACCAAGGAGGCTGATTTACTCTCCTTAATCTTGTTAACGTTGGTTATGGAAAAAATATTCGGAAAAATATTTGGAAAAATATTCGGAAATTCACTCAAAAGAATCTGAAGTTTAAATAAACACCAGTACGCAGCACGCCATGTTAAGTTTTGCATCTTCAAAATGCCTAAGCGATCGCAGCCTAAACGTATATGCAAAAAGCATCACAGCTTATCTCATTCCGTTATTAGCGATCGCTATAAGTGGAACCCGCTTTTTACAGGACTAGTCTTGTAAAAAATCGTCGGATATTGCGTGTTACAGTTTGCGAAACTTAACGTATTACATAAATCCTCATTAAGGAGGAAATATCTATATGCCTTTACAAACGGCAGAACCTAACGAACAACTATTAATTGACTCGAAGTATCGACAACTTGTCGAGAAAATTGCCCGCAAGCACACCAGAAATAGTTCAATGTCTTGGGAAGATGCGGCGCAAACGGCTCATATAAAAGTGTTTCAAGCGGTAAAAGCGGGTAAATTTAGCATTCACCAAGCGCATAATTTTTACTGTTGGGCCGCTACAGTAGCTCGAAATGCGGTGATAGATTTTGTGCGTAAGGAAGGACGCAGTAGCTGTCAAAGTTTAGATAAAATCATCGCTGGAACAGACGTATCTTTGCTAGATACCGTTGCTTCGGAGTTAGATTTATTGGATGCGGTAGAACGTGCGGATATAGTTATTGTTGCCAAAGAAGCAATTATAAAGCTTGCCCAACAGTATCCCGATCGCGGATACCTGAAACTTTGGCAGGGAATGGTGGAAGGTAAGAAGCAAACTCAATTGGCAATAGATTTAAAAATCACTCAAGGTGAAGTTTCCCGTCGTCGCAAAGAACTTTTAGAGCGTGTTAATCAAGAATTAGGATTAGTACAGCCGCAAGACATCAAACAACAGCAAAATCAAGTTCGTCATTCTAAAGCTACTAGAAAACCTTCTCAAGCACAGTGGTAACAATTATCAAAGCCCAATTCCCAATTCCCAATTTAATTTGTAAAGATTAAAAAAACTGCACATAGAATGATCATCTCCTTCGTTAAAAGTAATAGATACCTCCATAACTACAAGTAAGCGGCGATAAGTAATATTGCCTGGGAATACAAACCTATGGGTAATTTCAGTAAATTTACATCCAACACAAGACAAAAATGTATCCAGCATCAGCCGCAACCCGGAGAAATCTGGGAAGTAAGTCCTTCGATACATTGTCCTGTAACTCAAGAACAACACTATGAATTTTACTCGAATCCAGCAAAACAATTTTTGGCAGGAAATTCACCTCCAATTTATGTGGTGATTGTTGCGGAGGAAACGAGCGATATATTTGCTCCCGAATGGCAAGTTATTTCGGTAATGCCACTGTCAGGGGAAACTCAATTTTTGAACGACGTAGATTTATTGATTCCCTCAGATATTTCGGGTTTAGAAGTAGATGTATTAGCCCAAACTTGGTTAATAGAAGAAATGTTTGCGTGCAATTTGCTCAAGCCAGTAGGTAAGCGATTATCTCGCAATATTTACGATTTATTACTAAGCGTTGGAGATTACCATCATCAAATTATTGACCAACCACCTACAGCATCGGAAATAGAGTTTTCTGGCTTAAAAATTGGCACTAAAAAAGCTATAGAAGACTCGCAGATTATTGATTTTCATCAACATCAATTAGCAATTAGCGATATATTAAGCTTACCTGTAGCAGCTTACCGCAATTATTTAAAAAGTATTAAATTTACAGAAGCGGTATTAGAAGAAGCGTTACAGGTAGAACAAGACTTAATAGTTGAAAACGAGCAAAAAGAAGCTAAATTTCATCTTCTTACCCAATGGCTGCAAAATAAATTCGATCCTGAATGGCAATTATTTTTGCAAATACCGTCTTTAGCAATTGCCACCAGAAGTCCGGTTGATTCTACATTTGACCCCGATGAAATTGGCATATTAATTAAACAAGCATCCGAACAAGATGAACATTATAGAAGAAAAGCTGCGAAGCGATTAGGAGAAATAGCTGTTGGGAACGTTGAAGCAATAAAAGCTTTAGTTAACCTGATACGTAACACCCAAGACGATGAAACCTTGTGGGTAGCGGTAGAGAGTTTATGGAAAATAAACCCAGGGAACCCCGCAGCAGGTGTGAGAAGAGTCAAATTAATTGACCTGGGAATACAGTTGAGGAGCGAAGCGGTAGCTTTAGCAGTAGCATTAGTACCAAAAGGCGATCGCCGTTGGGGTGTGTTGTTGCAAGTCTATTCCACAGATGCACAAACCCAAGATATAGCAGCATCACAACCGTTGTTACATTTACCCCCTGGTTTAAAATTAATATTGCTTTCCGAAACGGGAGACATATTACGGGAAGTTACAGCTAGAAATGCTGATGTTTACATTCAACTGAAATTTAACGGTGAAAGGAGTGAAAAATTTAGCGTCAAAGTTGCTTTAGATGCAGCAAGTATTACAGAGGATTTTGAGATTTAAAATTTGATTTTTGGCATGGGAAATAGTCGTAAACAACGCCCTCACTCTGGCTATGGTGGGGCTACACAAACAAAGCCCACCTGCGTGGGCTACATTCGGCGCATATTTATAAAGAAATGGTATAAGTTTACTTGTTATTTAATTGTTAATTGTTCCCATGTCTTTAAAATTTTCTCATAGAAATCTCCGGGGTTATTCGTTCAAAAATCAAGATTTAACAGGAGCCGATTTTTCTTACTCAGATATTCGCGGTGCTAATTTCACGGGTGCTGTTTTAAAAGGTGCTAATTTCCATCATGCTATTGCGGGAGTGCAGCATTTTAGAGTCATCTCTCTGATGGCTTTTTCATTTTTCATCGCAGCACTTTGCGGATATGCATCAGGTTTAACGGGAATAATTGCTTCACAATCTCTATCTTCTTTTTACAGTGAAAGTACAAGTATTGTTAGCGGTATTAGCGGCATCAAAAATGATGTTGCATGGGTGACTGCTATCATCATATTTTCACTGTTGGGACTTTTCTTTATTGGTACTTTTTATAAAGGTTTTGGGGCGGATGTTTGGTTTATTTTAGCTGGTTCTGAAGCAATAGTTATCGTAATTGTAGGACTAATTGCGGTTATTATTTGGGGAACGTCGGGTTTAAAAGCTGCGGTTCTAGGGGCTTGGGGTGCAGCAGGAGCAGGGCTTTGGTCTTTAATTGGAGTTCTTACGATCGCTTTAGCAGTATTTTGGTCTGCGGAGGAATCTTTTTTTGAGAAAATCTTGAAAGTCGCAGCTTGGGTTTTGGGCTTATCCGCAGCGATATATATTTTTAGTGCTGTTTTTCAAGTATCAAGTATTGCTTTACCGTTAACAATAAGCTTAGCTATAATTATTACTATTTTAGGTATTTATTCAGGTCTAAAGGCATTAAATGAAAATGAAAAATATATCTTGATTCGTACTGTTGGAATTATAATTTCTACTATTGGTGGAACAAGTTTTCGTAATGCCGATTTAACTGATGTTGATTTATCTCACGCAATTATAAAAAACTCCAATTTTACTAATGCTATTTTAATTCGGACTAACTTCCATTTAGCAAAAAAGCTGGAATTATCCAGAGTTAAAAACACGATTTTAATTAATCCGAAAGTCAGAGATTTAGTTGTTAGTAAAAAAGGTGTTAATAAATCATATCAAAGTTATAACCTCCGAGGTGCAAATCTTGCAAATGCAGACCTTAGCGATATAAATTTAAGTGAAACAGATATTAGTTCAGCTACCTTTGAAAATGCTTGGTTAGAAAGAGCAAATTTAACTAAAACTCAAGCATTAAGTACAAATTTTCAACAAGCAAAATTAACCGCAGCTTGTTTAGAAGGTTGGAATATTGACAGCACTACTAAACTCGAAAAAACAATTTGCGATTATATATTTTTACTCAATAATCAAGGGGAACGTCGTCCTAGTAGTGGAGAATTCGCGTCAGGTGAATTTGCAAAATTATTTCAAGTAGCATTAAATACAGTCGATTTAATTTTTCGTAACGGTCTAGATTTACAGGCTTTATCTGCTGCTTTAACAAAAGTGAAAGATGAAAATCCAGATATCGATATTGCAATTCAAAGTATTGAAAATAAAGGAGATGGAGTTGTAGTTGTGCGGGTAGAAGTACCGCAAAAGACTGATAAACAAAAAGTTCACGCTGAATTCACTCAAAGTTATGAATTAGCATTACAAACTTTGGAAGCAAGATATCAAGCAGAATTACAAAGTAAAGACGACCAAATTACACTTTATCAGCAGCATCAAGCAGATTTAAGAACTTTGATGCAAATAGCTCCTCCTAATAAAAAGCAACAAGAAAAGTTAGTTATTCTCAACTTAAATCAAGGAGACTTAAATAGCGGCTTTAATGTAACATTGCGGATTGCAAAACAGGGAAATCATCCTTATTTCGAGTCCAAAGGTAAATTATCTTCTGCACCAGAATTAGAAGAATATTATAATCAATGGCGTATAGCTTACCGTCAAAGTTTAGGAATAAATTTACGTTTAGATATTCCCGATACCCAGATAACTAATATTAGTAAATGCGATTATTTTCATGAATGTACTGTATTAGCCGAAAGGTTGCAGGAAAGTATAAATTTTTGGCTCAATTCCGCAACATTTCGACCGATAAAAGAGCAGCTTCTCGAACAGTTGAATCCTACCGACGCAATTAGATTCATTCTGCAAACAGAAGATAGACAAGTGCGAAAATTACCGTTTCATCTGTGGGATTTTTTTGACAGATATTCTAAAGCCGAAGTTGCTTTAAGCACTCCAACTTATCAAAGTAAGGAAAAATATTTATTACCTCCAGGTAAAATCAGAATTCTGGCGATTTTGGGTAACAGTAATGGAATTGATATTCAAAAAGACCGGGAGTTATTAGAAAGTTTACCAAATGCGGAAGTTACTTTTTTAGTAGAACCTCAAAGACAACAGTTAAACGATCAACTTTGGATGCAATCTTGGAATATTTTCTTTTTTGCGGGACATAGTTCTACTGGATTAATAAACCGCAGAGACACGGAGAGCGCTGAGGGAAGAAATGGAGAGAGATTGAAAGAAGAAGGAACATTTTATATTAATAAAACCGATGTTTTAACTATTTCGGAGTTAAAGTATGCTCTGACAAAAGCTATTGAACAAGGTTTAGCTTTAGCAATATTTAATTCTTGCGATGGTTTGGGATTGGCTGCAAATTTAGCAGATTTACAGCTTCCGCAAATGATAGTTATGCGGGAACCTGTACCGGATAAGGTAGCGCAAGAGTTTCTCAAGAACTTTTTACAAGAATATTCTCAGGGTAGAACTTTATATCAATCGGTAAGAGGGGGTAGGGAGAAGTTGCAAGGTTTGGAAGATCGGTTTCCTTGTGCTACATGGTTGCCGATTATTTGTCAGAATCCGGCCGAAATTCCGCCGTTGTGGTGAGAATTGTGATTGGGAATGAATGATGAATCTGATATTACTAATGAGCAAATTACCTAATTTATCAAATTTCTACCTGCTGCTCGATTTGTAGTTCCACTTGAGCTTCAACAAATGTAGTGTAAATTGGAATATTAGACTTTAAAGCTTCAAAACTGACAACCAAAGAATATGGTGCTTGAGCGTCTGGATCGTTGTTCCAACCTTGGTGTCCAACTACTGCAATGCAAAAAGCTTCTCTCAATTGAAATGATTTTACAACAGTCCAATCTTTCTGAATAGTTCCAGCGCTCCTAGATACCTCTTTAATCTTTCCATGATTATTTTGTTTACCTAGCTCCCATTTAAAAGAACCCTCTCCTTTTTCTGCATCATCTGGAGCATCGTATTCTTCTAAAATTCTAGCTAAAAAACTATCTGGATCTTCCCCTTTTTTACTACAATCCCAATCAAGCCAAGTTGAGAGATATTTTCTGCGATTTCTACGAGTTCTGCGAGGTTGTGCCTTGTAAGATAGAGTAACTTCTACTAAAATTTCTATTTCTTCTCCTTGAGAAAGCAATTCTTCAGGAAGTTTCACTTGAAAAACATGAGCTTGTCTAGCTTTTATCTGACGCTCTTCTTGTGTAATCAAAGTAATACGGTTAGGACTATTACCTAAAGCACGATTGACATCCGGGAGACCATAACCAATGAGTCGCAGAACATCTTTTTTATTTATATTCTCAGAAAATGCCCACTCTAACCATCGCGCTGATTGTACTATTAGCGCACGGTACAAAAGAGAATTCTCATTAGGAAACTCAGCAGCTATAAGTGCAAGAATATGAGTTACTTTTGGTGCTGCAAAAGATGTTCCAACATTATCAGATGCAATTGCTGGACCACCACGTAAAGTTGAACGTACTAATTCCGGACAAACTTCTTTTGGAGAAGTAATGTTAGGTGGTACACCTTCATCTCTAACTAAATCACCACCGTATTCAACTACTTCAGGTTTAATTGTCTCCCAAATTCCTAAACCGCTGCATGAAAAAGCTGAGGGTTGATCTTTTTTTGAAATTGAAGAATATGGTGGTACATGGCGATCGCATGAAGCAATTGAACCAACAGTTAAGGCTTGAAAACTTTGTGCAGGGTTAGCAATTCTACAAGAATCTTCTAAAAGATAATCTGGGTGTATTCGGTTAGTAGCTAGATGCTCTTTTACTGATAATCGTGTTAAACCAGTTCTAGTATCTAAAGGTAAATTCCCAGCAGCGACAATGAATAAAATATCATTTTGCCATGTTAAGTTATCTATAGTAGCTGCCCAAGCACTCATATATTGTTTTCTACAAGGAACACTACCAGCTATTGAGTGATTAAATAATTTTGTTCCAGTGCCAATATAATAACTGACGATATCAGCTAATAGATTAGGTGGAAATAGTGATTTAGGTAGCTGACAATTTGCATCAAGAACTCTGGCATTTTGAATCCAACAAATTGCTTTTTGACTACCACTACGAGGTATAGTCCTTGGGTACAGAATTGCGCCAGCAACTCTAGTTCCGTGTCCACCATTACTCACGTAATCAGAAGTTTTGCTAATCTCTCCAGGAACCCAAGATTTAGAATTTGGTGAATCAATTGCTGGTCTAAGCAGAGTATGTCTTTCTTGAATACCGCTATCTATATTGCATACTTTAGGAGCATTCGGTTCTGGTGGTTCCAGTTGAAAAGAAGGAGAATCAGCATCAGATAAACTTGATTTTGGTAAAATTTCAGCAAATTCATCTGGTTCGCTGACATCAAAAATATAAGGAAAGTTGAAAACTAAATCTTTTAATCCTTTCCCTGAAATTTTAATTCTGCATGAGAAACTATCTGGTAGTTCAGCATATTTAGTAGTTTCTCCATCAATGAAGCTGCTTAAATTTTCTCCATTGTATGCTTGAACAAAATTAGTAAATTCGTCTTCTCGCTCTGACTTTATATCATCCCATTGTTGATAAGTTATATCGCGTTTGTTTATCCAATTATTAACCCGTGTTGCAAAATTATCATCACTTTCATTATCTTTTTGTTTAGGATGGTCTGAAAATAAAGATTTAGTTCCGATGCAAGATATTCCTACATCAACAACAAATAAAATTTCATCTTTAATTTCATCCCATTGATTCCATAATTCTGGCGAAACAATGTATTCTGGTCTTCTACGACCATCAATAATTTCCCATATTTCTGGTACCTTACCACCCCCTTTTTCAGCTTTGATAAATTGCTCTATTTTTTTTTGTAAGCTGCTAAATTCATTATCTTCAACAGAAGCACCAACGATATATCCTTCTTCTAATTCGGCAATTACTTCAATACCATACTTTCTTAAATCTTCTGCATCAAATGCTGTAGGGTCAACCTGTAAAATTATAGGTATAGCATTTTCTGGTAACGAAGGCTTTCCTTCTTCCTCTCGCTTTTCTTTAATATCTTGCCAATCATAAATTAATGAATCAATTGAATTTTTAAGCCGTTTTCCATGTCCTTGTCGATTATTCGTATTTGCAGTTGTTCTTGGATTTGGTTTACCTCCTCCGCGCACTGGTACTGCACTTCCTTTTGTTGTCAGCCTAAGCTCAATATGCGGTAGATGATTATTTTCTTTAACCATTCAATTCTCCAAACACCAAAATAAACTTCAGGAAACTTTGATTTCTGTAATTGCTTCTTCTAAATGTTCCTGAATAACTAGCCCTTCTCGGTCAAGAATTGCTCTTTTCGCCGCATCTTGTGCAACTCTAACCGCTTGAGCAGCAGAAAAGTTTTCCATCTGCGGTAGGATTGCAGACCAATTGACAATTCCTACCTCGATCGCAGATAGAGTTTCCTTAAGTATAAATTCTAGCTCTTCTTTTCCTGGTAGTGGTACTTCTATCAAGTCATCAAATCTTCTCCAAAGAGCAGTGTCAAGAGTTTTATTAAGGTTTGTCGCTGCTACCAAAAGACCCGAAGATGGCTGATATTCATCCAATATTTGGAGAAAGCTATTCACTACGCGCTTGACTTCTCCTACTTCCTGATGGTCTTCTCGTGACTTAGCAATTGAGTCACATTCATCAAGAAATAACAAACATGGATTTTTTGAAGCTTCTTCAAACACAAGTCTCAAATTGCTTGCTGTTTCACCTAAAAAAGATGACACCATTGCATCAAATCGAACTTTTAACAATGGTAAACCCGTATTCCAAGCTAAACGCTCTGCTCCTAAAGTTTTGCCACAACCAGGAGGTCCATATAGTAAAATTTTTTGTCTGTACAGCAATCCATAATGAGCAAGCCTATCTCTTGCAGCATACTCGCGCTCAATTCGGCTAAAACGTTTTTCAATATTCTTAGGTAACACCATATGATGGCGTTGCTTCTCCCTCGGTATAACACTTACTAAAGGAAGATTCAATCGCTTATTCGTTGGTAATGCCTGCAACCCTTCTGTCAAGATTGACTGTGAAAGCTTAGTTTCTTGAGTAATGGAAGCCGTTTTACCATTTGAGAAAGGTTTCTCGTTCTGACTTTTTTTAGTAATATTCTCTAACTGGTCAGCAAGAAGAGTATGCCCTTTTTTACGTTCTTCTTCAATCACCAAGTGGGTAAGCTTGTCAATGGCCAGATCATCTGAACTGGCGATCGCCTTAAATAATCTCTTGAGAAGCTCTGCTTTCATTACGCCTCTCACTACAAATAATAATTTTTAACAGTTATCTTTATAGTAATATTGTACTATGCAATTGTTGTATAAAGCAAAAAGTATTATAGCGTGATTTTAATATTCTTTGTTTATTTGTGAAATTAATTGTAAAAATACGTTTACAGCTATTTTTTACACCTTAAACTTAAAGTTACACTTCAACCCAATTCTCCAAATCAATCCCCTCAATTCTTCCCATATCCGAATCATTAGAAACCAAAATCAACCCGCGTGTAATAGCAGTTGCAGCAATTAAAACATCTGCATCTTGAATCGGTGTACCTTTGTTTTTCAAATCGGCATGAACTCTACAAGCTGTTTCGATAATTTCTATATCTTCTAAATATAAAACTTCATATTTCTGGAAAAAAGTTTCAAATTCAGCTAATTGCCTTGTAGCATTTAAAGCTAAAAGACCCCTTTTAACTTCATAGTAAGTTATGCAACTGATAAATACTTCTTCTCCCCCACGAGTTACCTGCTGTAATTTATTATTTACAGAAGCATTGTTTTTCAGTATGTAACTAATAATATTTGTATCTAATAAATAATTCACCCGATCTATCTACCTTCTACCGCTTCGTCATAAATTGCAATTTGCTCTGGCGTTAAATCATTTAAAGTACCTGAAACAGCTTCTAAAACTAAGAGTTTATCAATCCGGCGAATAAGTTCATTCTCTGGAATTGCTCTAAATTCTTCCTCAGAAAAGCTTGCAAATAGATTAACTAACATTTTTATCATTTCTTGCTTTTTCAATTTTACTTGATAGAGGCTGCTGCTTTTAATTAGTTTTTCTACTATTGGTCTAATTCGATTTTCAAGTTCGGGGTTTTGGCTTTTAACTTCTTGCATAATCAACTCCTATTTTTTAGATTTTGTGGAATAATTCTTTATCTAATTTAACGCGGTTTTATTTAAAGTTTTTGCCGTACTTCTTATTTTTTATTCAGGTATTTTTTGTTTATCGTTTTAGCATTCACCTTTAGGTGCGGCGATCGCGTTATTACCAACCGAAATTGAGGAAGACGTAGCAAAACACCCCGTCTCTACATTAATTATTAGAAAAATGAGACTTTTCAGCCCACGCAGGTGGGCTTTGTAATTGTAGCCCCACCCTTCGAGGGTGAGGGCGTTACGATGAAAAAAAAGGCGGACTTATTAAGCCCACCCCAAAAACAATTATTCAACTACTACTAATCAACCTAATTTCTTCGCAGTTGCTACCACGTTATCAACGGTGAAACCGAATTTTTCCATCACAATGTTACCAGGAGCGGAAGCACCAAATCTATCAATGCTTACCATCGCGCCTTCCATTCCAACGTATTTGTGCCAACCAAAGCTTGCAGCAGCTTCTACCGATACGCGCTTGGTAACAGATGCGGGTAAAACTGATTCTTTGTAAGAGTCATCTTGCTCTTCAAACAATTCCCAACAAGGCATGGAAACTACGCGAACTTTCTTACCTTCTGCGGAAAGTTTTTCGGCAGCACCTACACAAAGCTGTACTTCGGAACCAGTACCCATCAAAATTAAATCTGGTGTTCCGTCGCAATCTACTAATATATAAGCACCTTTAGCTACTTTTTCCATAGAAGTACCTTTTAAGTTGGGTACAGCTTGACGGGTAAACGCTAATAAGGTAGGATCTTTCCTCTTGGCTCTTTCAATAGCTACCTTGTAACATCCGGAAACTTCATTTCCATCAGCTGGACGCATCACGTTTAAGTTAGGAATGGCTCTCAATGAAGCTAAAGTTTCAATCGGTTGGTGTGTGGGGCCATCTTCACCTTGTCCGATGGAGTCGTGAGTCATTACCCAAAGTGTCCCGGTATGAGACAGTGCTGATAAACGGATAGCAGCACGCATATAGTCGGTGAAGATTAAGAACGTCGCACCATAAGGAATTAAGCCCGAATCGTGCAGCGCCATACCGTTACAAATTGCGCCCATACCGTGTTCGCGTACACCGAAGTGGATGTTACGGTTTTGGTAATTACCTTTCTCGAAGTCGCCCGATTCCTTAATTTCGGTCAGGTTGGAGTGAGTTAAGTCAGCCGAACCACCGATTAATTCTGGTAAAACAGATGCCAATTTATTCAGGCAACCTTCAGAATATTTACGAGTTGCTAAACCTTTATCTTCGGGGGTGAATGTAGGTAACACCTTATCCCAACCATCGGGAAGCTTACCCGTTAAATAACGATCAAATTCTGCCGCTTCTTTAGGATATTTTGATTTGTAGTTGGCAAAAGTCTTGTTCCACTCGTCTTCGTAGCCAGCACCGCGTTCCACTGCTTTACGCATATGGTTCAGAGCATCTTCTGGCAATTCAAAGGGTTCGTATTTCCAATCTAAGTTTTCGCGGGTAAGTTTAACTTCATCAGCACCGAGAGCGGCACCGTGAATACCTGCTGTATCTTGTTTATTGGGCGCACCGTAACCGATGGTGGTTGTCACCTTAATCATGGTGGGCTTATCGGTGACAGATTTAGCTTCTTCAATCGCTTTGGCGATCGCGTCTAAATCGTTGTTACCATCTTTGACGTGGAGAACGTGCCAACCGTAAGCTTCAAAACGCTTGGAAACATCTTCGGTAAATGCGATGTCGGTGGAACCATCAATGGAAATGTGGTTGTCGTCGTAGAACGCAATTAGTTTACCTAAACCTTGGTGTCCGGCAAAAGAACAAGCTTCACTAGAAACGCCTTCCATGTTGCAACCGTCACCCACAATACAGTAGGTGTAGTGGTCAACAATTTTAGCATCGGGTTTGTTGTACATAGCAGCTAGATGTGCTTCTGCCATTGCCAAACCGACTGCATTACCAATTCCCTGACCCAAAGGTCCGGTAGTAATTTCTACCCCTAATGTCATGAAGTTTTCGGGGTGTCCGGGAGTGCTGGATTCCCACTGACGGAAATTTTTGATATCTTCTATGCTGACGCTATCGTAGCCTGCTAAATAAAGCAGAGCATACTGCAACATAGAACCATGTCCGGCGGACAAAACGAAGCGATCGCGATTAAACCATTTAGGATTTTTGGGGTTAAATCGCATAAATTGATCCCACAGCACAAACGCCATTGGCGCAGCGCCCATAGGTAGTCCAGGGTGTCCGGACTTTGCTTTTTCTACAGCATCAACTGCTAAAAAGCGAATTGAGTTGATGCAAAGTTGTTCGAGGGTTTGGGTTTGGGTTGCAACAGTCATAATACGATTGTTTTTAACGACGTTAGCGTTCTGTTAATAGCTTTATGTAGCTTGCTTGGGGTCATTTTGAAATTTTCCCAACATAGCCATAATCTCATCATCCCATTACTGCGTGTTGGCGGACAAGATGCACAGCAAGCAAGATTTTTATGAAGGGACTTGGGATTAATTGTATAGAGAATTGCCCCCGATCTTCAGCTTTTAAATAAACTAGTTTATGAAAATTGGTGTATTCGCACCCCCATCGAAGGGTTATAAACAATATTTTGAGCATGAAGTATGAAGGATGAATTTTCTGTTCTGACTTCACACTTCATGTTTTATCCTCGATCAAACGTACTTCTTAAAAGCCAGGGTGACATTGTGACCGCCAAAACCAAAGGAATTGGATAGCGCTACTTCAATATCCATTGCCCGACTTTCGTTTGCTACATAGTCTAAGTCGCATTCTGGATCTGGATTGTCCAAATTGATTGTTGGTGGAACTCGGTGATTAGCGATCGCCAATACCGTTGCGACACCTTCAATACCTCCAGAGCCTCCCAAAAGATGACCAGTCATGGATTTGGTAGAACTAACTGCTATCTTATAAGCGTGTTCTCCCAAGGCTTCTTTGATCGCAGCAGTTTCGGTGGGGTCGTTTACCGGGGTACTAGTACCGTGAGCATTGATATAAGTAACCATGTCCGGGGTGATTCCGCCGTCTTTGAGTGCTAACTGCATGGCTCTTGCGGCTCCTGTTCCACCAGGTACTGGTGAAGTCATATGATAAGCATCGCAAGTCATCCCATAGCCAATCATTTCGGCATAAATTCTGGCACCGCGACTCAAAGCGTGTTCGAGTTCTTCCAAAATCAAAATACCGGCACCTTCACCCATGACAAAACCATCGCGGTCTTTATCAAACGGACGACTGGCTTTTTGGGGGTCATCGTTACGGTTAGAAAGCGTTCTTGCAGCAGAAAATCCAGCAATAGATAAAGGTGTAATCGCGGCTTCACATCCGCCACAAATCATTGCTTGAGCGTATCCATCTTGAATAATGCGGAAAGCATCACCAATCGCATTAGAACCCGATGCACAGGCAGTTACCGGACAGGAATTGGGTCCTTTAGCTCCGGTATGAATTGCTGTTAGCCCAGCAGCCATATTGGCAATCATCATTGGTATCATGAAGGGACTACAGCGATCGGGACCCCGGTTGAGGTAAATAGTCTGCTGATCCTCCATCACTTTGATGCCACCTACGCCGGAGCCAAGTATGACACCGATTTGTTCTGCATTCAAATCGTTGATAGTTAGATTCGCGTTCCTAACAGCTTGTTTTGCCGCCGAAACCCCAAATTGAGCAAATCTATCCATCCGCTTAGCTTCTTTACGATCCATGTAATCATGTGGATCGAAATTTTTTACCTCACCAGCAATACGGCATTCATGATTTGAGGCATCAAATAAAGTAATTTCACCAATACCATTACGACCGCTCGCCAATCCGGACCAATATTCTTCTGGCGTTTTACCAATCGGTGTAATCGCACCAACTCCAGTTACAACAACGCGCTTACGTTTCAATTCTGTCATGATGATATTTATGGTGGCTCAACCTACGTCGCAGTTCAACACGCAGTAAATTGTTAATTGGAAATTTAGGAACTAGGGACAAGAGAAAGTTTTCTTTGCACCCTATCCCCAATTCCCAATTATCTATCCCTTGTGTTAGGCAGATGCGGCGACTTTATTATTAATGTAGTCAACTGCCTCTTGAACTGTAGTAATTTTTTCAGCAGCTTCATCGGGAATTTCAATATCAAATTCCTCTTCCAAAGCCATTACTAATTCCACCGTATCCAAAGAATCAGCCCCTAAGTCATTGGCAAAATTAGCATTTGGGGTGATTTTCTCATCCTCAACTCCTAACTGTTCGACAACAATTTTCTTGACTTTTTCAAAAATTTCCGCTTGACTCATAGATTCAAATACCTTTCGAGGGTGGCTATATTCTGCTCTTTATGGATATCAATTTGAGCATATACATCTTATCGGAAAGCGCGTTCGTATACACGGCATTATTGTTTGCGCGACGGCAATTTTACTAAATTTATTGCTTGAATGTACCACTTAGGTTATTTTATACAGTCCATCCCATTCACCAGCGACCTTCAACTGAGGATAAAACAGTAATGGATGAGCAAGCGTTATCAACAATAAAGAGTAAACCACTTGATATCATACAAGCGCCCAGGTTAATAGAGTAAGGTTAATTTCATACTCCATACTTAAAATTGCATCTAGTCCGAAAAAGTTTGCAGAACCATTTCCCCAAACTTTTCGCTTTCCAATTAATCGTCATTGTATTCTATTCCAAATGCTTAAATACGCTTACTTTCCAGGTTGTGTTGCTCAAGGTGCTTGCCGAGAGCTACATTCTTCTACTGTCGCTCTTTCCAAAGCTTTAAATATCGAACTGATTGAACTAAAAAAAGCAGCTTGTTGCGGTTCTGGGACTTTCAAGGAAGATTCCCAACTATTAGAAGATACAGTCAACGCTCGAAATATTTCTTTAGCAGAAGAACTAAATCTGCCTCTACTGACTCATTGCAGCACTTGTCAAGGTGTTATCGGTCATGTCGATGAACGTCTAAAAGCTTGCGGTCAAAATAATCCTGATTACTTAAATAAAGTTAACAGTTTGTTGCAAAAAGAAAGCTGTTCTCCTTATCGCGGAACTACCCAAGTCAAGCATCTTCTTTATGCTTTAGTCAAAGATTATGGGCTAGAAGAAATTAAAAAACGGGTCACAAAGAAATTAACAAATCTTAAATGCGCGGCTTTTTATGGCTGCTATTTACTACGCGCTCAAAATATGCCTGACGATGACCCTTTCAAACCAGAAGCAATGGAAAATGTGTTCCGCACGGTGGGAGCAACACCGATTCATTATCAAGGTCGGACTAAATGTTGTGGATGGCCGCTTTCTAGCTATGCGACTACTCAATCTTTCCAAATGGCCGGTAAACATATCGAAGAAGCTATAGAAGCCGGTGCTGACTGTATGGTTACACCTTGTCCCTTGTGTCACCTCAATTTAGATTCTCGTCAGCCGGAAGTAGAAAAAGTTATTGGACGTAAGCTGGGTTTACCAGTACTGCATTTACCGCAATTAATCGCTTTAGCCTTGGGGGTTAGTCCACAAGAACTTGGTTTACAAAGACATATTGTTTCTACAAAGCCAGTTTTAGAAAAATTGGGATTTTGAGCGAAAACAAACTGAGACGCAGCGATGCTACGTCTCTAACTTTTTTGTAACGGTATAAAAATTACCAAAAATTAAGCTTCTTTTGCGGGAACATCTAAAATCTTATCTGAATTTAGCTGATTCGGTTTT
>NZ_JAYGHM010000087.1:0-28240 GCF_034931125.1 Rivularia sp. UHCC 0363
TTTTCAATGGATTGGGGATTTAACTTGCGTTGGCAAGCATTGGTTCTGGTAGTGGTTTCCCCCGTACTTGAAAATCTTCAATCAATAGCTCTAAAACTTCTTCTGCATTTTTGAGAGCATCTGCATAAGTATCACCATGAGTGTGAGCGTAGGGACCAAACTCAGGTAGGCTAACAATATACTTTTTATCTTCTGTTGACCACTGAATAACAATACTATATTGCGGCTTCATTCTTCTTCTCCTTTATTTTCTGGCTTATCATCTAATTGCTTCAGATTTTCTAAATCTTCCAGAGCCTTTTTAACATCTTTCTCTTGATATCGGTCTGCGTCGGCTCCATCTTTACCAGATAAAGTAAGGCTATAAGATAGTTCTGGGTGGCTCCAAACTGTGTGACTACCTTTACCTGACCTATAGGTAAACCCAGATTTCAGAAGTGTGGCTTTTAATTCCCTGATTTTTTTCGGCAATGTAGTCAAGTTTTGAGAGGACTATTCATATTTTGCCATAATTGCCATAACTTGTTTTGAGTAATTTTTCACTTTCTTGTAGATATGTCTTATTGACAAAAGCGATCGCCCACCCAAGAAAACCCAAATAAGTGCGATCGCCAGGTTTTAGATCCCCGACTTCTTTGAGTAATTTGCTTATCAGTTTGAATTCCTGGCTCTTATGTCGGGGATCTGGTTGTTCCTCGCAGGCAAATAGCAAAAGCCGTCCTTATAGGACGGGTCTTTATACCCAATTTTTCGGTAAGGAATTTACATTTGTGACTGGCATAAAATGGCATAATCTGCCATAATTGTTTCATAGTTGAGGTAATGATGGCTATGAAAAGTATGAATATATCTCTACCTGAGTCTATGCGAACTTATGTAGAAGAACAGGTTGCAAGCGGAGGTTATGGAAGTGCAAGCGAGTATTTTCGTGAGTTGGTGCGACTAGATAAAAAGCGTAAAGCTACCGAGCGTGTGGAAGCTATGCTATTAGAAGGTTTGAATTCAGGAAATGCGACATCGATGACTGATGAAGACTGGGAAGATGTTCGTCAAGCTGTACGGGAGAAGTTACCGAAAAGAAAAGGTGTGAGTTAATAAGCATCATGGGTGAGGTAAGA
Organism: Rivularia sp. UHCC 0363; assembly: GCF_034931125.1. Lineage (NCBI taxonomy): Bacteria > Bacillati > Cyanobacteriota > Cyanophyceae > Nostocales > Rivulariaceae > Rivularia > Rivularia sp. UHCC 0363. The sequence goes on from NZ_JAYGHM010000087.1 coordinate 1,119, forward strand.
AAAAGACCGCAAGTTATCCAGGATTTAATTGAGCTAGCCACATATATCGGTGAAGATAATCTAGAAGTTTCCGACCGTTTTCTATTTGCGGCTGAAGAAACTTTTAAACAACTGGGGAAAATGCCCCGAATAGGAAAATTATGTCAATTTTCTCATCCAGATCTATCTGGTGTCCGACAACAGTCGATAAAAGGATTTAGAAAATATCTTATTTTTTATCGTGAGATTGATTCGGTTGTTGAAGTTTTACGAGTCATTCATAGTGCAAGGGATATAGAAGAAGTGTTTTTAGAGGATAATTTTAGCGATGAAACATAAATCAAAAAGTTCTTTCCCCTCTCCCCCTCTAAATAAATAATGAAGTCTAATTTCCCCAACCGTCGCTTTTTCTCCTGGTTCGCATTTGGTTTACTAATTGTGTTGCTTGGATTTATTCCGGTGCGGATTGCTGTGACTTTTCGCTCGTTTCCTACTCCCCAGGCAATTTTTGTGTTGGGGGGTAATTTTGAGCGGACAAAGTTTGCTGGGAAGTTTTGGCAATCTCGGAGGGATTTGGATATTTGGGTCTCTGATTTTCCGCAGTATTTAGATCAACATCGGCAGATTTTAAACAAGTTTGGTGTTTTACCGCAGCAGTTGCATTTGGATGGTACAGCGACAGATACGGTGACGAATTTTACGAGTTTGGTTGATGATTTTACTGATGATAATTTACAGCATATTTATTTGATTACTTCGGATTATCATATGAGGAGGTCGAGGGTTATTGCAACGGTTGTTTTGGGTAGTCGGGGGGTTGTGGTAACGCCGGTTTCGCTGGCTTCGGGGAGGGATGAGGATGAGTCTTTGGTGAAGGTGGTGAGGGATTTTGGGCGTAGTCTGTTGTGGGTTGTGAGTGGGAAGACGGGTGCTGGTTTGAATCCGCGTTTGGATTGATTGGTTTTCCTTTCTTTTTGAGAATGTAATTAACAAGTTAAGATATTTTATATTGATATATACTTGAAAGGTAAAAACTTGATGAGTCAGCAGTTGGAAGCAGTTTTAAAGCAAGCTCTTGAGTTGTCACCACAGGAACAGTTGGAGTTAATTCGATACTTAAGTACCCAAGCATCTGTGCAGTTGGATATTGGGGCAAAGCCAAAGCGTAATATAATTGATTTCTATGCAGTTGCGCCTAATTTATTGTCGGGGGTGGATGCTCAAGTGTGGGTTTCACAATTTCGGGATGAATGGGATGAGCGTGAAGCCAACTTAAGACAACAGTTATGAAAATCAGTCACCAAGTAAATTTTTAAGGTTTGAAGCCCCCGGATTTATCCGTGGATTTATACTCTGTAGAAGCACCATTATTTATTTATGGGAAATTAATTACGAATTACGAATTACGAATTACGAATTATACTCACGCATTCCTTGGGGTAAACAAAGTTTTTTTGGACACTGCTCCGATTATTTATTATGTTGAGGGAACACCAGTATTTGGAGAGGTTGTTCGGGAAGTATTTAATTTGGTTAGTCAAGGTAGTTTTCAGGCTGTGAGTTCACCTGTTAGGTTGGCAGAATGTTTAGTAATGCCAATTCGGTTAGGAAAACCTCAAATTCAACAAGATTTTATTGAGTTATTGACAAATACTGATGGAATTTCATTTATCCCGATTACAGCTTCTGTGAGTCAGAAAGCGGCAGAAATAAGGGTCAGTTATGGTTTAAAGTTACCTGATGCATTGCAGATAGCAGCAGCTTTGGTTGCTGGTTGTGATGCGTTTTTAACCAATGATAGAGGATTGCAGCGAGTAAGTGAGTTACAAATTTTGGTGTTAGGTGCTTTACAGATTTGAATATTTTAGATTAAATGAAACCTAATTTCCCCAACCGTCGCTTTCTTTTCTGGCTAGGATTAAGTTTAATAATTGTGTTACTTGGGTTTATTCCCGTGAGGATAAATATTGCTTTTCATCAAACTCCAACTCCCCAGGCTATTTTCGTGTTGGGGGGTAATTTTGAGCGGACAAAATTTGCTGGTAAGTTTTGGCAGTCTAGGAGGGATTTGGATATTTGGGTTTCTGATTATCGTTGGAATTTAGATGTTAATCGTCGTATTTTTCATAAAGCTGGGATACCGGATGAGCGGCTACATTTTGATTTTGAAGCAACTGATACGGTAACTAATTTTACGACTTTGGTTGATAATTTTGTTGATGATAATTTACAGCATATTTATTTGATTACTTCGGATTACCATATGAGGAGAGCAAGGGTTATTGCAACGGTTGTTCTGGGTAGTCGGGGGGTTGTGGTTTCTCCGGTGGTGGTGGCTTCGGGAAGGGATGAGGATGAGTCTTTGGTTAGGGTGGTGAGGGATTTTGGGCGTAGTTTGTTGTGGGTTGTGAGTGGGAGGACGGGAGCGAGTTTTAATCCTCGGTTGAGAAAGTCTCACTTATTACTCAGTAAATAATTTTATTTAGCAAGTTGTATGATTTGAAATTAACTCTGATAGGCAGCATCCTAAATGTTTAAATTTGTGATGCGGGTATCTTGCCCGCCATATATATCAAGGGAGCAAGATGCTTCCACTACAATATGTTTTTAAATTGGGATGCTCTTCTCTAATATAAATCAAATAGAGATACGATTTGTCATAAGCTGTTACACATTTAATTTGTATAATGCTAGCGAGCAAGATGCTTGTCCTTACAGACACGCTGCGCGAACGCACTACAAGAATTCGATATTTTCCTTTTATACAATCTAGCTACACATCAGATGATCTCTAAAAAATGATGTATTTATGATTTAGTAGAATTTCGTATTACAGAGTAAAACTTGGTTCTAGCATATACTCTGGCTTTTTAATACCAAAGTACTTGAGTATTGCCGGTGCATACTCAAGATAATCAACGGTTTGGGTTTGAGAGGAACTGGTATTACTATTAAAAATAATTAAACTACCTTCGGGACAATGACATCCAGAGTGATGATCTTCAATTTTGAACTTGACAAAGCCTATTTCTGAATAGGTAAAAGTCTCACCTTTTATTGAATAATACTTAGCATTCGGATTTAAAGTGACGGTTAACGTAATTGCATTTGCGTTTAAATCAGCTTTTAGAGAAATATTCTCTAAATTTTCGATGGATGACTGAATTTCACTAAAACATTTTTCAGCTTCTATAGAATTTGACAACTCAAGAGAATACTGAGGAACCATTCCAGCTTCTACTTTATATTGAAACTGGCTAAATGTAAGTTTATCAACTAACTTTTTGACATTATCTAATCTAAAATCGTGAGTTCTTAGTTTCTGTATTCCCTCTGGTAACTTTTGATTTGCATTTTGTCCCATGCTGCTTACAAGAACTAAGATACGATTATTTTTTTTAGATAATTGTACTAACTGTTTTAAATAGTAATCTAATAAATCTAAAGCCTCTATTATTTCATTAGAATATTTATTTATCCAATCATTATCATAAAGTTTATAATCCCAATCACTGTCGAATAATCCATACCAATAGCGGTGCATATTTGCTGCTACATGATTGGTGAATAAAATTGCTAAGTCAGGTTCGTATTTTTGTAACTGTTTCAAAAATATATCTGCTAGAAGAGGAAACTGTAAATTTCTTAACCGTTCTTTAGCAACTCTTTTAGACAATATTTTAGAAACAAGGTTCATGCTATCAAATATTGTTTTTTTGCTTATTCCGTATCTCGGTAAATTTAATACTGTAGTAAATGCTTCTTTGAGAGGAGCTTTTAACGTACTTACTCTAGAGTTTTGAGATGTAGCCTTTAGATTAAAAGCTTGAAAATCCTTATAATAAGAAGGTTTCGTATATGAATCAATAGCAAAGCAATCTGGAATTACAAATTTATAATTATCGCTATCTGCATAAGATTTTGCGGGAGAGGAATGAAGTGTATTTACAAGACCAATATTTAATCCATTATCTGCCAATATTCTCCAATACAGTGGAAAATCTTTTGGTTTAGGGTCGTTATACCAGTGGATTTTATGCAAATCATAACGAGAGCCTGTATTGAATGAAGCCCATGTTTGAGAAGGATATAGAACAGATTCCTCAACATCTTGAGCCAGTGTTTCTAAGACAAGAGAGTGATCTAGTAAATTTGATATTGTTGAATTCGGTTTAATTAATTGATAGTGTTTGAATACTCTTAAGGGAATTTCGTTAGTTTCGATAACAGTAATCTTTTGAATCATGATTTTGACCTCTATGAAAATAGTTTTATCTGTACTTAATAGTTAAATATGCTTTCTTTTAATATTCATAGATATCATATTTATATAAAAAATCTTGTTTAGCTTGAGACAAAACTACTAAGTTTATTGTGGGTTGTGAGTGGGAGGACGGGAGCGGGTTTGAATCCGCGTTTGGATTGATTTACCAACCATTGACTCTTAAAACTTTGTGCCTAAATAACTGATAACCATAGCCAGAAAAATGAGCAAGAGGCATAGTTAGTAAAGTAATTCCACAGAAAAACCAGCGACTTAGAAATGATGGGATTTCCTCTTCACTACCTCTCCAAATTTCTTCTTTAAAATTATTACGATACTTCCAATTTACTCGAAGACTTTCTATAAAAAATAGAGCTACACCAACTGGAATAAGTTCTATTATTGGTAGTCCCCATTGAGAGAAGAATAAATCTATCAATACCATTAAAATCGCGCCAGAAATAACTATAAATGGTAGTTTACCCCTAAGTTGCGATTTATTGCTGTGCTTGATTGTTGTTAGATAGCGTCCTCTACCGTATTTGAAATATTGTATCCATAGAGATTTCCAGGTTTTTCTGGGATAATACCAGACGCGGATTTTGGAACTGATATAAATAGCTTTTTCGCTTTTACTTAGTAGTTTTTGGTTTAATTCCGCATCTTGGTTGGTAATTTGTGTAGTATCAAAGCCACCGACATCAAGTAAAGCTTGTTTCCAGAAACATCCTATATAGACTGTATCAGCATAGCCATCATATTCGGGGTCACGATATTTAGCTCCTCCACTTCCTAGAATACTTTTGGAAGCTAAAGCTACTCCTAATTGAAAGGGGGTTTTAGCAACAAAGCGTTGTGCGCCTCCGACGTTGAGAGCTTGTGATTCGAGTAGTGCTTCTACGCATTTTTCGATGTAGTCTGGTGCGTAGTCTGAGTGAGCGTCGGCTCTGAGGAAAATATCTCCTTTTGCCTCCTTAAGCATAATATTGAGAGCAAAAGATTGTATTTTGAGAGGATTTTGCAAAAGTTTAACTCTTGCATCGAATTCAGATAGTTTTTTAACTATATTTCGAGTGTCATCGATACTTTCACCATCACAAACTAATACTTCAATTAAGTTAACATAGGTCGTTGATAAAAATCCTGTTACAACTTTCTCTATATCAGCAGATTCATTATAAGTAGGTATAGCTACAGTTACTGTTGGTAGCAAGTCAAGTTTCTTTTCTGTAAACATCATAATTTATGATTGCCTTTAAATGAAAATACAAAAAGTCTAATGGTGAATCCAACTATAAAATAGTAAAAGAAAGATAATCTATACTGTTCTGTAACATTACTACCAAAGGAAGCTATAAATAAGCTAAAAAGCCAAACTAAATTAGTGAAAATTAATTCTTTATGTTGTAAATGAGTTCTTCCAATTAATTTTAATAAAAGGTATATAGAGATTACTAAAGGAATTAAAAAAATCACAATAAACCCCAATAACCCATATCTAAATAAAAAGTAAGAATAGCTAGATTCAAGCCCCGGCATTGTTGCCTTAGAAACACCATTACCAAAGAATAAATTAATCGGATTACTTTTCAAAAAATCGATAGTAACATTAAACTGTTCAACTCTGTTGTCAACAGAACCTACACTCTCTCCTTGTAAAGCTCTTTCAAATCCCTGAAATATATATGTAAATGGTGAGTCACCTGATAAATATGTAATATAACCATATACTAATAGTGCTATTGTAATTGAAATAGGTAGTAAATAATAAATTACTTTCTTTTAACTCGTTTACCATCATTAGCCTGATAAGTTGTAGTTTTTAGCCAAACAAAATTTACCCCATGATGAATCTCTTTATTCAATTTTTCAGATGTATTGCTGTCTTGCTGGCGTGTTAAATAATCGAAGCTAGAAGCTATGATAGTAACTTGATGACCAAGCTTTACAAGAACTTTTGCTAAGTCACCATGACGGGTAATTCCTGGTGAACCGCTTGGTAGAGCATATTGATTTAGAATCAAAATATTCATTACTTTATATCGAATAATTTTTCAATAATCTTTTGTGCTGCATTTCCTTTCCCATATAAAGGTTTTGAGTAATCATGTATGGAAGTTCTCAAATTTACTTCTGCTTGCCATATAATATTTTTATCTGCACCCACTAGAGTATTGAAACCATGTTCAATTAATTCTACCCATTCAGTTTCATCGCGAAGAGTAATGCAAGGTTTATGAAAGAAATAAGCTTCTTTTTGCAGACCACCACTATCTGTAAAAACTCCCTTGCAATTCGATAAGAGAGTTATCATGTCAAAATAGCCTACTGGCTCTAGAATTTGAATATTTTGTATTTCTTTCTGTCCTAGAAATTTACGAGTGCGGGGATGCAAAGGTAAAACTACAGGTGTTTTATGCGAAATTGTATCCAATGCTTCGATAATATTGCTCAGACGAACTGGATTATCTGTATTTTCTGCTCTATGAACGGTGGATAAATAAAAGTTATTGCCTAGTTTATCAATCAGAGAAGTAATAGCTTCTGTTGGTTCAGCAATTGTTTGGTAAAATAATGCTGCATCATACATAACGTCTCCAACATTGCTTACTTTTATCTGCTTACGTTCAGATATATTTTCTCTCTCTAAATTTTTAACCGCAGTCTCCGTTGGACAAAATAACCAATGTGAAATCTGGTCTGTTAGAATTCTGTTGATTTCTTCTGGCATTTTCATGTTGAAAGAACGTAAGCCAGCTTCTACATGAGCTACGGGGATATGTAATTTTGCTGCTGCAAGAGCGCCAGCTAGGGTAGAATTAGTATCTCCATATACTAGAAGTGCGTCAGGCTTTTCTTGGAGTATTACCTCTTCTATTTTTTCTAACATTTTTCCGGTCATTGCACCATGAGAGCCACCACCAATACCAAGGTTGTACTGAGGATGAGGAATTTGCATTTGAGCAAAAAACACCTCTGACATGTTGTGGTCGTAATGTTGACCAGTATGAACTATTATTTCTTGAATAGCTTGATTTGGATTCTTTAAGTTATGCTTTTTAAGCCCACGAGATACTGCTGCTGCTTTAATAAATTGAGGTCTAGCCCCAACAATAGTAATAATTTTCATGATTGTATATATATATAATTCAAGCAAATGATTTAATTAATGCTTCCAACTAAAAGGAAAACGGATACATTCTAAGAATATAAGACCTGTTCATAAACTTTTTCCATTCGAGTTACATTTTCATTCCATTCGTAATTTTCTAATACATATTGTCTTCCAGCAGTTCCCATCTTTTTTCGTAAAATAGGCTCTTTAATCAATCGGATAATTGCATCTGCTGTAGCTTGAATATTTTCCCTCTCAACTACAATTCCTGTAATTTCATTTTGAACTACTTCTGGTAAGCCCCCCACATTAGAAACAATCACAGGTAAAGCACAAGCTGATGCCTCAATTACAGCAACACCAAAGCTTTCGCTATCAAGTCGGCTAACAGCAACATATATATCTAGATGATTAATATATTTAGGTACTTCTATATGACTAACTCTACCAGTGAATTCTGTAAATTCTGCAATTCCTAATTCTTTTACTAATAGTTCTAGCTTTATTTGGTCTTGACCTCCCCCTACAATTAATAAACGTAGTTTATTCGCAATTTCAGGAAAGGTATTTTTTAACTCTTTATGTACTTGGGCAAAGGCTTTTATAAGAATATCAATTCCATATTTAGGAGCAAGAGTTTTAATGGTACCAATAGTTATATAATTCGAGTTTTTATACTCATAATTTGAAATAAATTTGTCTACATCAATACCAAAAGGAGTAATACTAAGGTTTTTTAATTCAGGACAAATATTTCGCGTTTGTTTTGCCATTGCTTCGCTGGTAGAGCAAACCCAATCCGCAGCTAATAGATTATTTTTGACGATATTTTTATGAACTGGTGAGTTGTTAGGAAAGTCATAGACATCGCTACCCCATACAGAAAGTATTAAGGAATGAAAACCACTCAAACGTCCAAGGGTTCCGTATCCGCTAGCATAATGAACGTGGAGTAGTTGTGGTGAAATATTCTTCAGAATTCTTTTTAAGCTGAATGTATTGAGAAAATAACCTGGTAAATATCTAAAAGGTAACTGATGAACAATGACATTATTATGGATTATATCTATTGCTTGATTTTGGGTAATTAAATGTACATTATGTCCTCGTTCTGCGAGAGCGTTAACCCATCTTAGAGTATGGATTGAGTTTGCTGGTGCTAGAAAGGCTATTTTCATAAATCACCTCTTTTAGTCAAAACTTTAGCAACGGTTTCAGCACGAGCAGACCATGTATGTTGATGGCGAATCTGTTTAATTCTTTTTTTAGTCGCCATAAGCTCATCTTGATTATTTTGTAGATAAGATATTAATTGACTAAATTCATCAGCGTTAGACACTATCCAACCCACATTATTTTCCTCAACAAAGCGAGCAACAGCAGTACCTGCACTAGTAATTATTGGTAAACCATAACCCAAAGCTTCAAAAAGTTTTACTGGCATGGCAAATTCTAAGTAAGGGTCAGGTTGCCTTACAATAACAAACAAGTCTGCTGTTGTATAGAATGAATCTAGTTCTTGACCTGATACATGGGCAATATTAACATTATTCAAACCAATATTTTCGTAGAAATTTATTATCTTTCCCCACTCATTTTGCCGACATATTAATGTCAAAGATGTAGCGTTTGTTTTGTTTATACCTTCTAATAACGGCTGTAAATTATAGAAGGGTGGTAAGACACCTCCAACATAAAGCAATTTTAGTTTAATGTCAGGCTGATTCTTTTCTGCCAAATCTGGCATTGACTTGATTACACAACCTGGTGGTAGACTATGGGATTTTTTTTGTAAAGATAAATTAGAAATATACTTTGACATTCCTAAAGACGGTAAAAAAATAACATCTAAAAGACGTGCATATTGCCAAATATCGTACATATATAAAGGAATAGCCATAGTTCTTTTATATAATGATACTTGTTTTTTATAATCTTCAAACATCCAGTAAATATCACGATAAAAAAGACCTATATTAATCTGATGGTTTTTTAAAAATTTAAATAACCCGAAATCTAAAAACGGATAAGTTGGAAAATGGTGTTTTTCTGTGAGTAGAGTTGGCATTGTTGAACTTTCAGAGTATGCAAACTCATATTTAACTCCCTGCTTAATTTTATCTTTAATAAGTTTGATACTCTTTTTTCTTTCTAGACCATAGCCCATAACTGTATCTACTTCATATCCTAGCTCAATAAAAGCATTGAGCATATTCATGGGTCTTATCTGGCTACCAGATGGTTTTTCTGCGTCTATATAATTTGGTATATGAAAAATTATTTTTTGGTTCATGAGTAATTTCGGATTCCTGATGCTTTGATTTATAGTCAATTGTGTATTACAACTAAATACTAATCTAGAAATAAATATATTAGGCTTTTTGAAGAATAGCTAATTTTATAGTTCTGCTAAGACCTATAGAAATAACCATAAACTGCAATAGCCCAATGGCTAGATTATTTTGTATTAATGTTACTTCAAAACTTTGATGAATCAAAATACCAATCATAAATGAAGCAGATAAACGAACAATCTTATCTCGATAACCAATTCTATAAACACACCAGATTCTGAACATTAGCAATGCAAAAGCTATTAAGCCTAAAAAACCAACTTGAATTAATATTTGTAAGTAAAGATTGTGAGACGATAAAGTGATACCAATTAGGTCTGATGGAGTTGTTCCCGAACCATAACCATACAATGGTTGCTCTGAAATTCTATCAATCAATATACTCCAAATAATTTGACGACCAGATAACAATCCCTTACCTGTGTATTCTTTTGATAATTGTGCATAATAATTAAGCTCATACAAAGAAGGAAGTATTTTGGCATAAAAATATGTAAAGGAACCAAGGAATAATACAAATAATAAAAATAACAAGTTATATATTCTTTTATTTACGACCCAAAATGACCAAAAAACATACACAAGGATTGAAAAGATTGATGAGATGAATAATGACCTTGCTCCTGAAATAAATATAATGAAATTGGCCAAAAATATAAAAAGCATATATTTATATTTATTTTTTGGAGAATGTACAAGTTTTGCAAACAAAAAAAATTGCAAGTTCCAGATAAATGCAGCCAGAGTATTTGGGTTTCCAAAGTAAGCCTGGAACCCATTAAAGCGTCTATTTAAAAACAACCACCATAAGAATATAAAAGCAATAAATATAGATGTAATTAAAGTAAAATTATTTAATTGATTATCCTGCCATGTCTTTAAAGATACACCAAATGTAAATAAGCTAACAAGCAATACTTGTATTACAACGTACAAATTTTTAGAATTTATACTTGTGCCTAATGTCATTATTATATAAACCGAAATTAAAATAATAAATGATATGAATACTGTAAATAAAATGCGAGGTATTTGCTGTTTTTTAAGCAGAAAATAAATTGTTTCATATGACACTAATAATAATAATATCAATAGTGCAATTAAACCGATAAGTTTTAAATATTGATTACTAATAACAGTATTTAGACTCGCAAGATGCAAAAGTAAGGCAAACCAAAAATTTTTAAGCATTGTGATAAAATTTATAAACTAACAGAATATAAATACCTCAGAAAAAAATAAATTTTGCTTTAATAAATTGGGGACGAGCGCCAATAATTGTAATAATTTTCATATGGAAACCAAATCTCGATAAATGCCTACTTCGCGTTCATCAACTAAACGACTGTTATGCCACAAAAGCGTAAAATCACCTTCAAAAAGTTGACAGCGCTGCTTGAATTTAGTCATCATCTGTAATGCTGCATCACCATCAAGACCAAGATTCATGTAACGCTCGTCAATAACTGTGCATTCCATCACAATCAGAGGACGTTCCCTCAGTTTTAAAGTCTGACGAGTATTGACATTGAAGGTCGGAAATTCGTAGCATATTCCGCAGCGAAATCCTGCCATATCAGCAAAACATAATGTTGAATCATAGTCAAGTCCAGCATTTTCCCAATTTTGGAATGTGGTTGGTGTTTGCCAACGTAGGAAATGCTGACGACCTCCCCAATTGTTTTGCTGAATACCTTCTTCGGCACAAACTTGCTTTAATATTTCAAATTCCTTTTTGGTTTGTGTGGTATCTGTGTAGGTGTTATAGCTAGTGTGTAAGCCGATTTCATGACCGCGTTGGTGAATTTTGTGAAGCAGACTACGAATCAACGGATGAGTGATGTTATAAACACCATCAATTTTACCTGCACTATGGTCAGTAATAAAGTAGAAAGCACTTTTGAGATTATGCTTTTCACTGATATCCATTATCAGGTCGAAGTTATTACAGGGATCTGTATTTGGATTACCAGTTTTAACTTGAATCCAGTTTGATATATTATTTACAGCTTGTGTAGTATTACGACGTTTGAGTGTATCTCCAGCACAGCGTTTAATTAGGGGTAAGATACCAGTAAAAGCATATCTAAATGGTTCATCTACATCGTGGCTGATATAGGTTTGAAAGTTGCGAGGTTTGCGCTTTAATCCAGACCAAAGGTGTTTAAGACAAGCCCAGAGAATTTCCAGGTATTCATTTATAATTGGACGGTCTAGGAAGCCTTCTTGATATGCTAGTGATGCACTTGCAGGGAATCTATCATGGCTGTCCCGCTCTGGTTTTATAATTTCTTCGTAGCGAGTAAGCATGAAGAAGGCTGAACCAAAGATATCGAGTCCTAAATAGATTTGTTCGTCGGATTGACGGAAAAAGTTGGGGTTATTGGGGTCATCTCCATAGATGATGGGAATCTGAGGGTTTACTGTGGTAGCAGAGAGTTTGCTTGTAGATAAATTCCAAGTTTTTAATGGTTGTTTGGGAAGAGATGCTGGCTTTAGCCATTGTTCAGTTGGTGTGGTGAATAGTTTGTCAGCAATTACCAGTTCGCGATCATCATCTCTAGTTATAATTACGTTTTTTCTGTCGCTAAGTTCAATTTGGGTTTCTAAACCTAAGAATTCGGCGAACATCAACGAGATGATGTAACGGCGTTCGGGTTCATAATATCTGGGAATCTTAACTGTTATCATTTCATAAATTTTTAAGACCTTTAGCTGTACAATGCTTATTTTAGGTATGAAACATTTATAATGAACTTCCAAAATAAAATTTATCTAATGACTCTAGTGCGGCTATTAGATAAATTATTTATTTTAAGTGTCTTGTAATACTTAGCTATTCCAAGTATTACTTCAGAAGAGTTCATAGATAATTTTAATTGATTACTTTTTCATTCATTTCCTGTAGGGCTTCAATTATTAAACTTACACTCAACATTTCACCAATTTGCTTGTCGTCGAACTCTACACCAAATTCCTCTTCCAAAGCCAAAATTAAATTCATATGCTTTAGTGATTCCCATTGTCCCACTGTATCCGTTGAAGTTTTTTCATTGACTTGAGATACAGGGATATTCATAACTTCACTTACTACTTTAAATACACGTTCTTTCATTTTTTTCTCCTTGTTTAGTTATGTCTGATACAATATGCTTGAAATATCGAGGCTCTATTTGAATTTGAGAGGATAAATCATAACGAAAAATTCTTTGACTAGTATTATCCTTAGAATAATCAACCTCTTCAAAACCCTGTTGAGGATAAAAATTTTCGACTTGTTTATTTTTTAAAGTTGGAACATACAGACCAAAAGCATAATCGTATCCTCGGTTTTGAGCAAGTTTTAATACTTGTTGAATAAATATATCTTCGACTTTCCGACCTAATACCCGGCAAGAAAGTAAAAAGCTATCAAAAGTAGCTTGATAATCTACATAATGAATTATAGAAACACCAACTATCCCATAATTGCCGAATTTATCTTGAAGTTTTAAATAAATGACCTCATAATTTTTACTATCAACAAAAGTCTTAATATCTGCTTCAGAATAACGCTTAGTAGTTAAATTAAACTGGTTTGTTTTTTGTGTTAGTTGGGCTATTCGAGGAATAGAGAATGTATCAGCAAAAAGAATCTCTGGAATCATTTCTAGAGATATGTAGTATTCTTCCATGTTAGTAATCTGGGCTTGAATTTTTTTGCGTGAAGCCTCAGCTTTATACATAGATGCACGTTTTTTATCTTCTTCGGAAATAGTCAAAGTATCAAACAAACCACAAGCAGCTAAGTTATTACGATATTCAATAGACTTATTTTTTGATAGATGGATCACTTCAACTTCAGGTAGTACATCGTGAATCAGATTAACTTCAAATTCACTATCATCAATAAAAACTAAGCTGTCCAAGCCAATATTTAAATCTTTCGCAATTTGTTTAAGGTTAGTTGCTTTGTCGTTCCAATTAATTTGAGCAGTAGTTATATGTTCTTCTTTAAGAAGCATATCCGGATGTTTACGAAATACTTCCCAAACGTCTTGTTCATTATTTTTACTACACAAGGCAATCAGGATTCCACGATTATAGAGATTGAGAATTTCTTGTTGAAATTCATAAAAAGCAGAACCCGGATGCGTTTTGCTTAACTGAATACCGGCTAATCCATCTTCTCCAATGATTCCACCCCAAAGAGTATTATCACAATCTAAAACAAGACATTTTTTATTTTTCCCTTTTAAGGCTCTGATATATTTAAAGTCTTCACTTGCAATATCAGCTAATGCTTCCCTTGTATATGGTGCTTTACCAATATGCCAGTAACGGTTATCAAAAAAACTGTTAATACCAAGTCTTGCTAAAGATAAATTCAAATTGACAAAATAGCAATTTTCTTGCTGAGTCAAATGATTTTGCAAAAATAAATTTAAGTCTTGGATAGTAGCTAATTGACCGCGATCTAACTGACTATCGTAAATTCCTAATGAAGGATAAGCCAACAATTCAAAGCCATGCCAAAGAATAATACCGTTAGTTTGGTTCTTAATTCCTTCGATTATATTAACAATATAATTATGAATCCTAAGTAACTCTGATTGTATTTCGTCAGAATCGAGCGCCGCAAAGTTTCGAGCTAGATTCCATGAAAGGGTTTCAAGTTTAGTAAATACGAGAACACAATCAGTTTTATTACTTAAAAGACTACTTGAACCACCAACAGCTTCTTGAAAAAGATTATCGTACTCACCAAATTTTATTTGAGCATTAAACCCAATTTCATAGGCTAAATATCTTAAATAAGGTTCTATAGGCTCAAGCATGATATTTCGTAAAATGGAAATATGTAGCTTTGGATAATCTTCTAGATTTATATTGTTAATAGCTTCCTGAATTTTCAAATATGACAATTTCATCAGCTTTTTTCTCTAAACAAAATTAGATAATACTTTATTACCAAATATCATTTTCTTTTTTTTGCAAAACTAAGGCCATAGATCTTGGTAAATATTTATAATTCAAAGGATAAGAACTTGGGGCAGATGAAAAAGAAGAGATAACTCTGAAACCAGCTTTTTCAGCCATTAAAATAACTTCTGATTCTTTTTTGAACTCAAAAATATGATCAATTTCAGCAGCAGTCAATGCACAAGTTAGAAATGAGTACCCTCTAGGTTTTAAATTTTTTGACATATTATTGAGTAAAGTTTGCGGATCTTCAAGATGCTCCATTAAGAAACAAGAAATAACTGCATCATATTCTACGTCGTCGGTAAACACTAAAGCATCATCAACAATATATTGGCATCTCTCTAACATGCCATTATATTTAGCCATATATTTGGCTAAATCTATTGAAGTTTTACTTATATCTATTCCAGTTATATCACACATTTTTAGTTGGTTCATTACTAACATTCCCCAAATCCCAGAACCAGAACCTAACTCTAGAATATGACCATCTAAACCAACTAATTTGGAAATAAACTTATCTTTAAAAAAATCATAAATTTTTAAATGATGTTCCCAAGCAAATGTAGTCACATAAACTCCCCAATGATATAAGGACATATGTTCAGGATTTGCATAAACACTTTCGTAAACTTCACTGTAAGATTTATTCTCATATTGCCCTATTTTTTCATATCGTATTTGTGATTTATTAACATCAGTAACAAAAAATGAATATCCATCAGTTAAAGTCTCAAAAAAGTGTTCATTAATAATATTGTGCGCCCATTTTAGCATCAGCGAAGATAGTTCTAGAAATAAAGCTGGATTATTCTCGTATGTTTTAGCTATTGAAGGCCAAAACAATTTTTTTTCATGTTTGATGTGATTCAAAAATTGCTCACAAAGTTGTGAATCACTTTGAATTTGAGATTGTTCAATATCCATTGCCTTTTTACTCCTTAATAAATAATTCTGACTCAGAAAATATAACCTAGTTATCACAAAATATCAAATTTGATTTTCTTCCAATTAAAAAAAACTTATCTAATCATTTTTTTTATCAAAGTAAGCATTAAAAATTTCAGTGAGCGACTAATAAAGAAAGTAAATGAGCCTGTATCCCAAATAGTAATCATTTTCTGGTCATATAAATTAACTGCTGCATTGAAAAAATCTAAAATTTTAAAAGAAAACAATTTAATCCCAGAAGATAAAATAATATTTTTATACTCAATATTAAGTAGTTGAAAATAATAATGTGGATCGTAATCACCTGGATGTGTTGCAGGATTTCTTATGAAATAATTATATTCATTTATTTCACCAAGTTTATTAATAATAGAAAATCTTTCTGGCTTGTCGAAATACATTTGGTGCTTAAAATCTTTATTATAATAATCATCAATCATATGACATGGTGTAAATGCTTCAAATCCAACTCCAATACCTAAATATTTTCCACCATCTTTCATGATTTTGTAATAAGGTGATTTTTCATCAAATGGATAAGGAGACTCATGATGCGAAGCACAATATTCTGCGGCTTTTTTGCCATAAGTAATCGCACTAAAAATTGGATGAATACTCCTAACAGACTCTTTTTTTCGTCTTAATATTTCAGCTAAAATACCACACTCAGTAGGAGTTTTGCTTACATGAAAAATATTTTCTTTTGAAATGATTTTTTTTCTGTTTATTGAAAATCCTAGTACCATAATAGTACTATCAGAGCCTAAATAATCCAGAATGTCTTTCAAAATAGTATTAACTGGTATTTTTTTCCCAGTTTTTAAATAGTTTTTGTCTAAAGAAAGCATAATGAAAACTGAATCACCAGGATGAATATTTAAGTTTTTAATTCCTTCTTTGAAGGCTTCAGAATTATATTCTTGATATTGTTTAGACTTAATTGGTAAAATATATTTTTTGTATAACTTTGATTTCTGGTCTATAACTTTACAGTAACTTGATTTTAGAAAATCTTTGAGTTTCATAAATATTTTTATTTGCAAATATATATCTTTTGGCTAATAGTAAACATTGTTACCGTATAACGTAATTAATTTTCGTTTTTATTGAATAGACACACTATATTAATTTTTAGTTTCTTTACAAATATCATTCAAATGATATAGTGATAAAATTCCATTATTTCTTGTCATAAAAATATATTGATCGTAATCAATCAAGAAATGATTATAATCAGCTAATTTTTTGCTATCAGTAATTTTCTTAAAAGGAAAATATGGATTTATCTCAAATGCTCCACATTTCCAAACATCAAAAAATCTATGAAAGTAAGAGCTTATTTTGATTATAGATCTGTTCCAAATATCATCTAGAGAATAGTTGACTTTATATTTTTTAAATATTGTCTCTGAATAAAAATCATATAGTTTTTTACCGATTCTTAAATTAAGAGGAACTCTTTCCCAAAATTCCATCATTTCATAATCCCATAAAGGAATCCGCCACTCATAGTCCCAAAACTCATATATACGAACACTATTAACGATAAATTTAGCTTGTCTCTCCTGCCAATCCCAACATTCAAATGCACTTGCAGCATTTTCACCCGAATCAAAAGAAAAATCACTTAAATGAGATAATATTCTATTTTTTAAAGGCAAAGATAAGTGATTAAAATATTTGGACCAATCCCATAATGAATAGTGTTTTTTCCATATATTTTCTATAAGCCTTTGTTCACTTATCTTCGATTTATACTCAAACTCACGCGGGATATGAGAACCACCAACAAAATCCCCACTATGTCCCGGTACAAATACAGCATCATTGGGAATCTTATTATCCTGCTTTAATTTCCATACCGCAGCCCAATCTTGCAGATGAGCCAATGACGTTAAACCCGTAGCATATTTATAATAAATAGTCATTTCTTCACTATTGAACCATTCATACCAACTTTGACGACTGTAAGGAACAAAGTACCAAGGATACCCAAGAGTATCTGCTACCTGTTTACTAATATTTGCTTCCCAGTTTCCTTTTCTACCGTATGAGAAACAAATAACGTTTTCTTTCCCTAATCTCTTGAGCATAGTTACAATTAGTCTGGAGTCGTAACCCCCACTTAGAGGAATTACAACTGTGCGGTTTCCTATTGATTTTAAAAGACGTTGAAAAACTCCAAGTAACATGGTGTCCATCAAACTACAAAGTTCTTCTTCTGAAGCGTCAAAGTAGTTACCATGAATAAAACGATAGTAACGCTGAGTATCAATTTTTAATAAATCAGAATGTTGTTTAGCTAATAGGATTTCACCTGCTTGAATCTGCTTGAGATTGGGGAAAAGAGTTTCTTGACCTGTTACGTATGCTGTAAGTAAAAACTCGGTAACATTTAGGTCATTCATCTCTGTATCTCTGACTTTCTCCCGCACCCAATGTGCATCATCACTCAGATACAAGATATTTTGATGTTCGCCATAAAACAAAGGGATACTTCTTAGACGATCTACTGCTGCAACAATAACCTGCTCTGTTTTTATGACAAGAGCAAAACTACCATTCATATTTTTGATGAGTTCACTTAATTTATCCCATGAACTATTATCAACTATGGGTAAGACCAAATCGACTAAATTGCTTAATTCTAAAAAGCTTTCTTCGTAAAAAGCAAATCCCTTAAACCAGATTTCAATATTATCTTTAGAGTAAACTAACCATTGGAAACCATAGTTTTGAGTAAGTTTGATTTGATGATTATTATTTAGCATCTTTGATTGTGTCCTTTTAAACTTTAAACCTGTCTAATTACAAATAAAAATAATTTATATTATCAACTCAAATTATTTAGATTTTTGTTTTGTAATTGTAATAATATTAATGGATAATAAATTAAACAAACGATGATAGCTAAAATCATAAGTATTATGTGATTAAAATTAAACCACCATTTTGCGAATAAAATAGGTAATGTAAATGGTAAACAATATATAAAATTCATAGTTAAGAGGTTAAAGCACTTTTTTACTTTCACTCCTGCTTGTGATGTTAACCATAAAGTTAACCATATCCATGCTACTATCCCTGTTAAAGAAAATAGAATTAAACCAATACGAACATTTCCTATCAAACCACCGATAAAAAGGGATATAAAGCGGGAAAATAATAATATTATATTAAAAATAAAACCAATCTCTTGTCTTTCTAAAATACTACTTAAAGTACTTATAGGGGAGCCGATAAATACAAAGAAAGTCCACAAGGAAAGTATCTGTGTATATACCCCAGCCTCTGCCCATTTATCACCGAAAAAGACAATAAAAATATCATTTCCAATTATTGTTAATAAAAGGAAAGGAAGCATTCCTAAACTAAGGAGATATCGAAAATTCTTTTCTACTGTTAGATTTAATGTATTTTCTGCTTTCGCCCTTGCTGCACGCTGGTAGAAAACCTGACCAAAAGCGTTACCAATTAAACCCATTGGTAAACCTAATAAACGATAACTAAGAGAATAATATCCGACTACATTAGAAGAAAAGAAACTAGCTAATATTAGTGTAGGTAGCTGTACGGATACCGTATTCATAAATCCCGACCAAATACCGAAAACAGGAAACTTGTAATATCGTTTTAGTCCGGCAATCATTCCCTGTAAATTAATATAGGATTTAAGCCAAGCTCCATTATCGCGCCAGATTTGTCCTCCCAGTACCAGTGTAGATACAGCAGAACCAAATACACTAGCACCAACTAAGCTTCCACCGTTTGCATAACTTGTGTAACCAGCACCCAACTGCGTTCCTGTTGTCCCAATAGCTTGTAACACCCGCGCTATAGATAAATTACCAAAGTTCTTGGTTCTAGAATTCCAATAATTAAGAGCCAAAAATACTCCGTTGAAAAATACCATTGGTGGTACTAACCACAGATATGCAGATAATTGAGGAGTTTTCAGCAAATCAAGTATTATTGGTCCTCCAAGCCAAACAATAGGAACGGTTAAGATACTAATTAAAATAACAAAACATAAACTCACACCTAGTAAATTAGCAGCTTCTTTATCACTATCAGGTAGCATGATTGCAAGCTCATAACGTAAACAAGCAATTACATTAATAATGCTTGTGATAGACAAAAATAGGGCTAATAAGCCAAAATCTTCGGGTGCATATAATCGAGTTAGAAATGGAGAAGCAAGAATGGTCAATCCTTGGGCAAATGCTGCTCCTGAAATTAACTTAAGTACATCACCAGCAAAACCAGGCTTTTTCGCTCTTTTAAAGAACCGATTCATATACTTTATTTGCTGAGGCTTGCTTCAAATTGTCCACCACCTGCTCAATCTTCATCTCCTCAATCTCCCCCCAAATCGGCAAACTCAAAACCTCTCCACCCAACGACTCACTCACCGGATTAACCTCATACAAACCCTTATATACAGGTAACTGATCCTGCGGAATCGGATAATAAATCATCGAACCAATCCCCTCAGAAGCCAAATATTCCTTAACCTCATCCCGCTTACCATCCAGTACCCGAATCGTATACTGATGAAACACATGACCATCAACTAATTCCGGAGTAATGATTCCCGGAACATCTTTTAATAACTCGTTGTAAGTTTTTGCTACTCTACGTCTACCCTCATTCCAAGCATCAAGATGAGGCAACTTAACCCGCAAAACCGCAGCTTGCAAAGTATCTAAACGCGAGTTATAACCAAGCACCTCATTATGGTATTTCTTCTTAGCCCCATGTATCCTTAACATCTGAGCCATCTCAGCAATTTTGTCATCATTAGTAGCAATTAACCCACCATCACCATAAGCACCCAAATTCTTAGAAGGGAAAAAAGAATAAGCCCCGACATCCCCAATTGTACCCGTATGTTTACCGTTGAGAGCATTACGAGTGCTTTCGGAGCAGCCTCCATTACAGGAAGAACAAACGCCATAATAACGGGCACCAAAGGATTGAGCGCAATCCTCAACCACCTTTAAATCATGGGCTTGAGCAATTTCCATAATTTGTGCCATCGCCGCCGGACAACCATAAAGGTGAACCGGCATAATTGCTTTAGTACGGGGTGTAATCTTAGCTCTGATAGCCTCCGGGTTAATATTAAAACTTCTGGAGTCAATATCAGCAAATACCGGCTTTGCTCCCACATTACTGATTGACTCAGCAGTAGCAAAGAAAGAAAAAGGAGTGGTAATTACTTCATCCCCTTCACCAATACCCAAAGCTTTTAAACCAATTACTAAAGCATCAGTTCCGGAGTTAACACCAATAGCGTGTTTTACATCTAAATATTGAGCTACTTCCTGCTCAAATTGCTTAACTTCCGGTCCCATAATAAATTGACCAGATTCCAGCACCGAGGAAATCGCTGATTGTATTTCCTCTTTGATGCTTTCATATTGTGGTTTAAGGTCTAAAATAGGGATTTTCATGGGATTTTATTTTAATCGAGTTCGAGATTATAATTCTTGTAATCACTGGTTCCCAGTCTCCAGGCTGGCAAGCCATTCATATCGTGTCCGGGTAAACACTTGTCATTACGAACGTAGCGATAGCGGAGTGAAGTAATCGCAAAGTGCTGTGATTGCTTCGCTTCGCTCGCAATGACAACTAATAAACTTTACTTAATAACTCAGAACTTTGAGTATCTGTACTGAGTTTTTTTACTTCCTCTGTAGATACTAGCTGATATTTCGTACCTGTCGAGTCAACTGCATCACCATTTTCATTAAAATTCAACACATCCCCATAAGCACTCATCCAGCCAATGATTTTTGCTGGAACTCCAGCAACCATTGCATATGCAGGAACATCCTTAGTAACAACAGCACCAGCGGCGACAAAGGCGCATTCATGCAAAGTTACACCACAAACTATGGTGGCATTTGCTCCAATACTTGCTCCTCTTTTAACCAAAGTTCGATGATAATCATCGCTGGTATTGCGGGGAAACTCACAACGGGGTGTTTTAACATTGGTAAACACCATACTTGGTCCGCAGAAGACATAATCTTCTAAAATTACGCCTTCATAGAGAGACACATTATTTTGAATTTTGCAGTTATTACCAATCACAACGTTATTGGAAACAACAACATTTTGACCTAAATTGCAATTACTACCAATTTTGGCTTTACCAAAAACATGGCAAAAGTGCCATATTTTAGTTCCGTCACCAATTTCAGCACGCTCATCTACATAAGATGACTCATGAACGAAATATTTATTATCCATAACTTTTTGTTTGTATTTTGTATTCAATTACTTATTCAAGACATTGTAGGGTGCTGTGACGGCTACGGTAATTTATCAAATCTAATTAACTAATTTGATATTGCCGTCACGCACCAATCAGAGTCTTGGGAGAATCGCGTAATATTATGTCCAGTAAATTAACTATATTATGTCATTGTGAGTGAAACGTTCACCGGAGGTGTTCCCGTAGGGTAGCAATCCCAAAGTGTTGCGATTGCTTCACTTCGTTCGCAATGACGATTGTTTAAACGGACATGATAAGTTATCAATTTGTTCAATAGTAATCAAACTGGTGCGTGACGGTAAATTCAAATTATTTCGTTATCCCCGATCAATTATCTTAACCGTCACAGCACCCTACAAAAATTACCCAGCCAAAGCAAGTTGTGCTTTCTCCAAAATCTCCACCACAGCTACCCCATTCCAACCATCAGAGCGAGGTTTTTCGCGAATCTGTAAACAATTTAGAAAATGTTCGCACTCAATTTTCAAAGGTTCGGATGCAGCCACATCTACAACTTGACTACCTTCATCCCGATTCTTGAGATTTTCGTCAACCCCTTTGTGATAAATCGTTACCTGTTGAGCAACTTCATCGTAAACCAACATTTGCCGCTCAGTAATTACAGTTGTACTGCGTTGCAATAATGGCCAATACCAAGAACAATGTAAATGAGCCGTTTGACCACCTACAAAAGATAAGTCTACATGAATATTGTCTTCGATGTTTGGCTGTAAAATTGCCTGACCGCTAGCTTTTACCGTCTCAATTTCAGGATTACCCAGTAAATCTAATACCACAGAAACATCGTGGGGTGCAAAAGACCACCAAACATTCTCTTCCCGACGTACTCTACCCAATTTTGCTCTTTGAGTAGCCACATGAACAACCTTTCCAGCTTTACCGCTAGCTAAATACTCTCGCATCCAACTAATAGCAGATTGATAAAGCAATAAATGTCCCACCATGAGGATACGCGAGTGTTTATCAGCATATTCAGCTAATGCTTTAGCTTCAGCAGCTTGCAGAGTCATGGGTTTTTCCACAAACACATCTTTCCCTGCTTCCAAAGCCGTCATAGCCAATTTATAATGACTTGGTGCAGGAGTCGCTAAAACTATTGCAGAAACATTTGATTCTAATACCTGTTGAAAATCTGAATAAGTAACCAATCCAGGATAATCAACTTCAACTTTGCTTCTTAACTCAGTGCTAGCTTCAGCGACTCCAGCCAAAGCACCCAAATCATGAAAATTACGAACCAGATTTTTACCCCAATTCCCAGCACCAACTACAACAACTTGACTCACAATAACGTCACCTTCTCTTGAGCGCAATTTAAATGTCTAGTTATACCCCGCGTATCCAATACAGCCTTTGCGTGATGCACGATATTAACGTAATCAACTTGACTGTGATCGGTAGTAATTATGACTAAATCAGAACTTGATATAGTTTCTGGAGTTAATGCTACAGATTTAAAAATTTTGCCTGCTATCTTAATTTCTGTTACAAAGGGGTCATGATAAACAATATCTACCCCATCTTTTAACAAACTACTAATAACATGAATCGCTGGAGACTCTCGCCAGTCTCCCAAATCTTTCTTATAAGCAACGCCGATTATTAGTACCTTGGCATTAGCTGGAGCGACACCTACCTTATTTAAAGCTCGCCAAGTTTTTTCCCTGACAAACTCAGGCATCCGGCGATTAATTTCCCCCGCCAAAGCAATAAAATGGGTTTCAAAGTTAAATTCCTTAGCCTTCCACTCCAGATAATGCGGGTCTAAAGGAATACAATGCCCACCAACTCCAGGACCGGGATAAAAAGGCATAATACCAAAAGGCTTAGTATTAGCTGCATCCAGTACCTCCCAGACATTCAAATCCATGCGATCGCACAACAATGCAAGTTCATTGACTAAAGCAATATTAACCGCACGGAAAGTATTTTCAAATACCTTAACTAGTTCAGCAGCTTTAGCACTATTAACTGTTACAACCTTCTCAATAGTTTGCTCATAAAACAACTTGGCAACAGCTAAAGAATTAGGATCGGATGCACCAACCACTTTATTAGTATTCTTAGTGGTATAGCGCTTATTACCAGGGTCTACCCGTTCCGGGGAATGAGCAAGAAAGAAGTCCTCACCTTGCTTCAAGCCACTCTGTTCCAGTACTGGACGTATTACCTCATCAGTAGTCCCTGGATAAGTCGTTGATTCTAAACTAATTAATTGACCTTTTCTTAAACCTTGAGCAATTCCCTTTGTAACGCTTTCAATATAAGTTAAATTAGGAGTCAAATTCTTAGTTAACGGCGTTGGCACGCAGATAACTAATATATCGACTTCTGATACGACTTCAAGACCAGTTACAGCTTTAAGCTTACCATCTCCCACCACCTGTTTTAATTCATCATCATTAACATCGCTAATATAGTTATCAGCACAGTTAACCCGCTCTGCTCTTAAAGGATTTTGTTCAATACCAATTACATTAAAGCCGACCTTTGCCTTTTCCACAGCAAAAGGTAAACCAACATAACCCAAACCAACAACCCCAACAGTAGCAGTACGATTAATAATCTTTTCTTCTAATTCACTTAAACTTTTTGTAATATTAGGTACTAGAGTTTCCATATTTATTTTTTAACCAAAACTATATTGGTTTATATTTAGCCATTGTATTAACAATAGTTATCGCAGAGATGCCATAAAGGTTATTGCAAATATCCTATTTCTACAATAACTATGGTTCTACTCTGAAATTAAACTGTTAACTTGGCAGTTGCTTAATAATTTAAGCGATAGCCCTTATTAATCACGCAAATAATATATCAGAACAAATTAAATAAATATGTCTCCTAGTTTATACTTAGGAAAAAAATATTATTATTCATTGAAATAATTGGGGATGGGACAACATAAGCAGACAAGAGCGATCGCTTCGCTGACACCCTTCCGGTGTATCGCCATTTTGGCATTACTGAATTAAAATGAATTATAAGTACTTAGGCAAAATTAATTGTATATTGTCATTGCGTTACTCTAACGAGTCGTGCCGCGCTGAACACGGAGTGTTCCCTCTTAGGGAATGGAACAAAGCAATCTCAAGGGCTTGAAGCTTTTAGAATGTCAAATTAATTTTGCACGACTACTTATTTATCTACATTTTGTATTAGACGCGAAACCCACGTAGAGACGGCGTGCACACTGCAACGTCTCCCCGTATTTAGATTTTCAACTTCATAGCTCATGCCTTAAAGTCCCAGTTCTTGCTTAAAATCTTTCAAGGAAATAGTACCTTTTTCTTTAGCTTCCGCTAGAGATACACGTGCATCTTCTAAATCTTGTTGATTTTCTATTTCTTCTTGTAATTGCTTTACCTTCAGAAACCGAACAAAATCTAAAATTTCAGTAAGTAATGGTTCTGTAATTTCTTCAATCTCTTGGATGATAGTTTCTTTTGTATTCATTATTAAAGTGCTGTTTAATGACTTAATTAATTATATTATTTGGGAATTGGGCATATTAGGTATGGGTAATTGGGTCTGGGAAAAAAGCGGACAATAGCGATCGCTTCACTGACACCATTCGGGTGTATCGCCATTTTGGCATTACTCAATTAAGCAATGAATTATATTTATCTACATTTTGTATTAAACGCGAAACCCACGTAGAGTCTCCCCGTATTTAGATACCCACTAACCTCCCTAACTCCTCACCGAATAACTGCAACAACAAAGCAGCATATTTTTGAGGAGGTAAGTTGTTACGCATTTAGTTTATATTTTACTAGCGGGCAGGATGCCCGCACTACAAGAATTTGATATTTATGTCCTACGGACACGCTTCGCGAATGCATTATACAATTTAGCTGCACATCAGCTTAACTGCAACATCATCTCAATAATCCCCACCAACTGCTCATCCAACTCCCCCTCCGGGTTCAGCAGTTACTCCACTTGGGGAGACCCCAAGACCGTACTGCTTCACCAAACCGCACTTTGAGCAAATTTTCCACTAAAAGCCTCTTTACCATCACGAGTGTAAGATTCTATCCTTTCAATACATTCCTTAATATTACTTAAATAGAGACTGTCATCTCTCATAACGGCACAGCCTCTTGTAAAACTCTTTGTTGAATACTAGCGTGTAGATTTTCAGCTCATCAATTGCTTGCTTTTTCCCAAACACTGGCAATACTCAACATCCATATATTGCTAAGTAAGTCGGTACATAAAAAACTAACTATGTCACGAAATGTAAAAAGCTTAAAGCGGTTGGGATTGCTTCCTCGTGCCTCGTCGCAATGACAGAACACAATTATATTTATTCACGCCGACTTACTTAGGAAAATTCGTAGGTTGGGTTGAGGAACGAAACCCAACAATCATTGAGCCTTTGTTGGGTTCCGCATTTACCAAATATTCTCAACCAAAGCGTTTCTGGTGTTCGAGGTAACTTATTTATAGCAATGATGGCTGCTTTAAGACCTATTGGTAAAAAATAAATACCCTGCAACCAATCAGAGCGAGGAGAAGCACCAAACCTTGAAAGCAAGTCATCGGATGCAGAATGAGTAATAATCCACAATTGTGGAAGTTCCGTCTTCACCACATAAGTTATGAGGGGTTAACGTAGTGCGACCATCTTGGTCGCTCGTTACCACCAGGGAGCGAGACGCTCCCACTACGACGGATACATTACCCCGCATAATTAATGAGGGGTTAAGCTACTATTGAACAATTATTTATAAAAATTAATCATGTAGAGCGGGTCATGGGGGGACTTCCCCCAACAGTGATTAAAGCAACTTGCGACACTTCTTTGGAGTCGTTTCACGATCGCAAAATAGAAAAGTACGATTTTATAGGCTATGAGAGCGCAAGTTTCTTAGAAGACGTAGCACTGCGGAAGTCTCCCCGTATTTAGATAAGTACCCACGCAAAATTAATTGTATATTGTCATTACGAGTGTAGCGTTCACTGAAAGTGTTCCCGTTCACCGCAAGGTGTCCCGTAGGGAAGGGTAGTAATCGCAATCGTTTGGGATTGCTTCGCTGTCGCTCGCAATGACACAAATAATTTTGCACACCCACTTATACCCACCAACGGTCCCTAACTAAACCGTCTTAACAACTCCTCGCGGGATAACTGCAACAACAAAGCAGCATACTCTTGAGGAGGTAACTGCAATATCGGTTCAAC
>NZ_JAYGHM010000088.1:0-27724 GCF_034931125.1 Rivularia sp. UHCC 0363
CTATTAGTTATCATAAGGGTTCTAGTAGCCACCTTATAAAAATCTATCAGGGAGTTCGCTATCGGTGAGTCAGGGCCGCCAATTGATAGGCACTAGATTCCTGGCTCAACTCACTCCCTGGCAAGCTTGGATTAATTTTATTTAACCGCTTTTGGAGCTTCAGCAGCTTCAGCATCAAGTCGACTGCAAATCGCCTCCAAGGTAGCTTCTTCGGCCTCTTCCATCATTGCTACCGCCAGAAACAGCGCTGTAGCCGCATAGCTTTCGGCTTTGTCTGCCCGATGTCCGAGTTTTTTGACTTCGCGATTCGCTTTCCACTCCTCAACGTTCAGCTTCACCTCAGACTCTTTTTCCTCGAACTGGGTCTTGAGCTTCGCCCGGTACTGATCAAATTCTTGTCTCTTCGCGTCTAGCTTGGCCTTCGCCTCGTCAAGCTTTGATTGAATCTCAGACTGAGTTTTCTTGCTCGCAGAATTGATGCTCTTCTTCAGCGATTTTGCTCGCTCTTCAACCTCTTCCAAGTTGTCATGTAGCTGCTTGGTAAAATTGGCAGTTGCGGTACTCATTATTTCCTCTGCTGGTATGTTCACACTGTTAGCATGACAGGCTACTGTTTTATTTCCTGTATAAGTTGATTGACTACGATACAAAACGTAGGCGAAGCGTTCTTCGCAATCTTACCACAGCCTCACTACGGCCTCACTACGGCATTGTTTTCATAGCCTGCTTCAATATCTCAAACCAGAGCAAGCTGATTGCCCCACCGAATAGACAAATAGCAACATCAATTGGATGTAGAAAAGAGAAGCTAAACAAATGGCGCAAGAAGGGAACGTAGAGGACGATTGCCAGAAAGAAGAGTCCTCCGCCAATCACCCACCAGAGGGCAGGATTGGGAGATTTCAATATTTTGAAGCTGAGGCGTGATGAAGAACCCTCGCTCAAAATTAGCCCTAGATTTGCCAAAATTAACGTCGTAAACGTGAGTGTACGAGCATCCAGTTCGCCCTGTCCGCGATAGAGCGCCACAATAAAGATCACGAGTACAACTGCCAAAATCCCGCTCCCTTGCAGCAAGGCCAAGCCCAGCGTTTTTCGACCAAATAGAGGCTCTTTGGGATTGCGGGGCGGACGCTTCATCACTGTTGCTTCTGCGGGTTCGGCTTCTAGAACAACCGAGCAGGCTGGATCAATGATCAAATGTAGAAACGCAATATGAACCGGAAGCAACACCAGCGGCAGCTTGAACAACACCGGAATCAAGGACATTCCGGCAATCGGCAGGTGAATCGCAATTAGATAGGCCATTGCCCTGCGGAGGTTATCAAAAATTCGCCGTCCGAGTTTGACGGCCTGCACAATTGACGAAAAATCATCATCTAACAACACGAGCGCCGCCGACTCACGGGCGACATCTGTGCCATGCTGACCCATCGCAATTCCAATTTGGGCAGCTTTGAGCGCTGGGGCATCATTCACGCCATCCCCAGTCATGGCCACGACTTCACCTTTGGCTTTCAGAGCGTTGACAATCCTCAATTTCTGTTCGGGGACGGCTCGTGCAAAGATATTCGTACTTTGGATGCGCTGCTGGAGTTCAGTATCACTCATGCGATCTAACTCCGCTCCGGTCAAAATAGCTCCCATTTGCAGCAATCCAACCTGACGGGCAATCGTTTGGGCCGTTTCTGGATAATCCCCCGTAATCATTACCACTCGAATCCCAGCGGTGTGGCATTCTTGAATTGCCGCCGCCGCGTTTGGCCGCACGGGATCAGAGAGTCCGACTAATCCGAGGAACTGAAATGCAAAGTCATGTTGCTCGTCAGGTAAATGATTCAGATTGAGCGACGGATGAGGCGGTAAAAATTGGGGCGGCGCGCCCAGAGAGGCTTTGGCAACGCCCAACACCCGCAGCCCCTGAGCCGCCATCCCCTTAACTTGCGCCACCAGAGTTTTCTGCTGTTGGGGCGTGAAATGACAGAGATCCGCGATGGCTTCTGGTGCGCCTTTTGCGGCAA
Source organism: Rivularia sp. UHCC 0363 (assembly GCF_034931125.1). Classification (NCBI taxonomy): domain Bacteria; kingdom Bacillati; phylum Cyanobacteriota; class Cyanophyceae; order Nostocales; family Rivulariaceae; genus Rivularia; species Rivularia sp. UHCC 0363. The sequence continues at coordinate 2,022 of NZ_JAYGHM010000088.1, forward strand.
TTTCAGACTGCTTGCCGTTCGCTGACTGCCAGACGTGAGACATAGCCAGTAGATGCGGTGAGAGCGGATATTCTCGTAACAGCTTCCAATCGCTGTGCAAATGCTCAGTATGTGCGAGATAGGAATCCCCTAATTGCTTAAACGCCTTCTCCATCGGATCAAACGGATCTCTCTGACTCGCCAAAATACAGAACTCAACTAATTCATGAACGCCTTCGGGGAGTGGCTCTTGTGAATGCAATCCCAAATTATAGGAGTGAGAGCTTTCTGAAGAGCTATAAGGGAATAGCTGTTGCACAGCCATCTGATTGAGGGTCAGCGTCCCGGTTTTATCGACACATAGAACGGTTGCAGAACCCACAGTTTCAACGGCTGAAGCGCGACGAGCTAAGACCTGCTTCTGAGAAATGCGCCAAGCGCCCAATGCTAAAAAAATCGTCACGACAACCGGAAACTCATTTGGCAAAATTGCCATCGCTAACGTGATGCCTGCCAAAATTCCTTTGAGCCAATCGCCCGTTGTGAGTCCATAAATCACCACAATCGCCACGCAGAGCGCCAGAGCGATGCCAAATAGGCGGCTCACCAATCGCGTCATTTCTTGCTGTAGGGCGGTCGGTTCAGGCTTCACGTCTTGCAGCGCATGGCCAATCTTGCCCATTTCCGTGTGAGCGCCAGTTGCTTGGACTTGAGCCGTTCCTTCTCCTTGCACAACCAATGTCCCAGCATAGACAAACGGCAAGGCATCTCCCCCCGGACGCACCATCTCTAGGCTATCCACAGCGCTAACTACAGCGGCAGCTTTACGAACAGGCAATGATTCCCCGGTCAATAATGACTCATCGGTTGAGAGATTGGTGCAGGAAAGCACAATCGCATCCGCAGAGACTCGATCCCCTTCGGCTAATACCAAGAGATCGCCTCGAACAACTTCGCGCCCTGCGATTCGGTTTCGCTGTCCATCTCGAATCACCAAGGCGCGAGGGCTAGAGAGATCGCGCAAGGCTTCTAGGGCATGTTCGGTCTTGCCTTCTTGGTAGAGTCCAATCCCCATAATGAAGACGACGAACCCCACCAAAATCAAGGCTTCCTGTAGGTCGCCTAAAATCCAATAAATTACCCCACCGCCGACGAGTAAAAGAAAGATCGGATCTTGGACGGTGCCCCAAGCGATCGCTAAAAGACTGCGCGATCGAGCCGAAGGAAGTTCATTGTAGCCCTCTTGTTCGAGCCGAGCGATTGCGGTTGCAGAGGGTAATCCGTTTCCATCTCGCTCAGGCAATCCGGCATTGAGTTTGACTGGAGAAACCATAATCCCGCTCTTCCCTGTGAAATGTAATGCAATGCCGCGATTTCAAGGTGAACCAATCTACCAGGAATGCAAAGCTCTCAGCTGGGGCGTTTTTTTCAACTGGTGGGCTTCCATACGAGTTAGGACATCATCCAAACTGGTGATGGCTTCGGCAATAAACGGCCCTTTATTTAACATGACGCATTCAGCGCGTTCAGACATAGCCGCATCCGTCATTTCCGAACGTGACGATACGCCATTTTTGACCAGGCTTTCTAGCACCTGCGTTGCCCAAATCACGGGAATATGCGCCGCTTCGCAAATCCAAAGAATTTCTTCTTGGATCTCTGTCAAACGCTGGTATCCAATTTCAACGGCTAGGTCGCCTCTGGCAATCATGATGCCAAAGGGATGTTGACCTGCGGCAGAGAGGATCAATTCTGGCAGATTGCCCACCGCAATGGGAGTTTCAATCTTGGCCACAATCGTCGGGCTGGGTGAGCCTGTAGAACGACGCTTGAGCTCTTGTTGAAGTAACTCAATATCGGCAGGTCGCTGCACAAAAGAGTAGCCAACAATGTCAGCGTGAGCGGCGACAAAATCTAGGTCAGATAAATCCTTTTCGGTCAACGGACTGAGCGACAAAACTGTGCCCGGAAAATTCAAGCCCTTTTCGGATCGAAGTTTGCCCCCTTTAGGACTGGCGTGAGTCACTTCCAACAACAGTCCCAATTGCCCATCAGGCGATGAGTATTGCGTATTAACAACGCGGGTTGTAATTTTGCCATCATCAATGTATACAAGAGAATCTACAGCCAATAAATCGAGAATTTCAGGAATGGTGCAGCAGGTTTGAAAATTCTCTACGGGCGATGGGATCACTTCGCCTGATGCATTACGTTCAAGTTCCGGCAGGCAACGCGACAGCACAATGTGATCCCCTTGAAAGACTCGCTTTTTGTCAGGTGGCGCAAGTACTGCTCCCGTGCGGATTTTGGGGCCTGCTATATCCATCATCACTTTGCAGGGCGTTCCCGTTTCCTGTTCTGCTCGGCGAACGTGATCAATCATTTTCTGCCAGAGTTCTGGCGTATCGTGGGCGCAGTTGATTCGCGCGCAGTTTGCTCCCCGTCGGATAATTTCTAGAACTAGCGCATAGTCAGCAGCGGCTTCGGTGGGCAATGTGACCATAATTCTGACCTGGCGATGGGTCAAGGTGGGGCCAAATAATGCCTCAGTCTGCTGCTGAAGCAACCGATTGCCCTCAAAAAAGGACTCGATTGGCGGGCGGCTATTCTGCTCGGCAGAGTCTTTGCCGCAAATGACTTCTAGGGTGGCAATAACGGCCTCAAGATTGGGCATGACTCGCGCTTCAATGCGCCCTAGTGACGATAAACCCCAAGGCATCAGCGCAGCTTGGATATCGCGGAGGTCATGCCGACGTAAGGCTAGATACTGAGCTAGATTCAGGGCACTAGACAGAAACTCAGGCCGCTGAATCTGCGGTTTCCACAAGTTAAAGGTGGCTTCCCCCTCGCGTTTAACGGTCAGGTGCAGGGTTTGCAGAGCCGATAGCAAAACCTGTGGACTAGATAAATTCAGCGGTTTGACGCTAGCTAAACCAACCATTATCAGAGGCTCCTGAGTGGATAGGCGATGCAGTTCACCGACTGCTTGCTCCATCCGTCGTGCGTCCGCTCATTGCACTCTCATGAATACGATAGATAGTAATCACCTCTGACCGCCCGTCAGAGTCGATCCAGGTGCGATTGATCGCTGGAGAGAGCGTTGGATTCTGCGCTTTGATAAACTGCATCGCCTGATCGATATCTCGCTGCTCACTGAGGCGCTCGGCTCGACCCGATACAATCACGCTGCGCCAGTGTAGCGGATCGTGGATTTCTTCGACTTGCAGGCAGATCTCTGGATTCGCGTCAATGTCGTGCGTCTTCATGCCTTCAGTTGTAAACAGGTAGATCTCTGTGTCTTGAAGGTGATAATGCATTGGCATTACGCAGGGTTTGCCGTCATGGATGAAGCCCAGATGCCCATATCCAACCTTTTGCAGGAAGCCTTGGATTTCCTTCTGTCCCATTTCATCAATATCTAACATTGGGATTCTCCTAAATCTAGTGATTGTAAATTAGAGAATTATGGAGTAGGTGGAAAAATATTTCAAAATGTGAAATGATCCCGATGCCAACTTCCTGCTTTTGCTACTTTTTAGGATTCGGATCGCCTTTGTAGGGCTGGGCTCCTGTTTTGGGATAGTTATCTGTGCCAGGGCTGAAAATCCGCGCAGCCGCACCAAAGATATAGTCAGATGTCATCTGGAGCATATTCCACAGCCGACTGAAAATTCCTTTGCGATTAGAAGGCATAATAGCGATTCCTTATTAAAATATCGTGTAATTGATGAGCCAGGAAATGCTAGCTAGATGAGCTTTCCGAAGCGAGTCCTACTTACGTCTCTTACATATAAGTATAGAGGTGAAAAGTGAAGGCGTTATGAGAAAGCTCCTAGATCACATGGCTTTAGCGCACTAATTCACATGTACCAAGCCAAAGATAATTGAGGCAGATAATTGCTGTAGACACCCTACGCTGCAAGCCTTTGAGAGTATTTTTTATAAAGCCGTCAGTTTTACTAATTTGTTGCGATCTCAACCAAATCATACAATTCAAACGTTTGCATATACAGATTTAACTAACTCTATATAATTTTAAGATTCGTGAAGATAACCGTTAGTCTATATAGATTCCCCTTAACATTCGATCTTTACTGGCCTCATCTATTTCAATTGATAGACTTTACAGCGATAGTAGTTGTATTATGATATTAGATATAGACGGATATACCATCTTCAAAATTCAGCTCAAAGCGCTGCCAAAGGCGGGACATTTTGGTGTGCTGAATCTAGATAGTCATTTATCCTTTTCTAAACGCTCTCGGCTTGCTGGTACTGCTTTTTACGGGATTTTCTATGGGGCTGCATATGCGGCGCGGTTCTAAAAAGAAATCGGCTTAGGTTCAAGGCTGTACCCCACTTCGCTCTTCAGTAGATCAGAATAATGACTGCATTACAATCGCGGTATGCGTTAGATCTTTTTCAGTTCCTACTGCGGCTGTTCGATGACCTCAAGCAAAATGCCTGTGAATCAACGCTCTGGGTTTGCGATAGCGGCATCTCCCAACCCTTCAGCCTTGACCTGCAAGAAACAGGATCGCTGCTGATTTTGAAGATCCAGTTTCATCATTCTAGGGATGGACTCAACCTACAGATTACCCCTGAGACTGTTCTAATCAAGGGTGAGCGGCTAAATGGCCTCGACCGCCAAAATTACTCAGAGCCAGGATTTCCAATTTCTCGCTTCCAAAGTTTAATTCCCTTGCCCAGCTCAATTCAGCCGCAGACGGCCATTGCCGAGCTAACCGGTACAACCCTGACGCTAACGATGATGAAGACCCACGAATCTCAGCGAACAGCCAAAATCACCGTCGGGGCACGCGGTCAACTGTTGCCTTACGCAATGGCAACGAGTGCAGAATCAGAACTTAATTGAGTTACCTAGAGGCGTTATGATAGCAAACTCTTCGTTGCCCGCAGATACCTCTTCCAAAAAGTCTAAAATCATCCATGCTCAGATAGAAGCACTCTACTACGGCAAGTTTCTGGCGCTGCGCGATATTGATCTGCCCATCTACAAAAACACTATCACTGCGTTTATCGGCCCCTCCGGCTGTGGTAAAAGCAGCCTGCTGCGGTGTTTAAATCGCTTGAACGATCTCGTTGCAGGAGCAAGACTGAGCGGACAGGTGTTTTTTCACGATATTGATATCTATCGTCGCGAAATCGATCCGATTGTTCTCCGCACCCATATCGGCATGGTCTTTCAAAGTCCTAATCTATTTCCAAAATCGATTTACGATAACGTTGCTTTTTCTCCTCGGCTTCAGCTCTTTCAAGAAGTTTTAGATGAGCAAGTTGAACAGGCGCTTCGCCAAGCATACTTGTGGGATGAGGTGAAAGACCGGCTTAAGAAAAGCGCTTTGGAACTCTCTGGCGGGCAGCAGCAGCGATTATGCATTGCCAGGGCACTGGCTGCAAGGCCAGAGGTGATTTTAATGGATGAACCTTGCTCTTCCCTTGATCCAATAGCAACCCAGCAGATTGAAGAGTTAATGCGGGAACTCAAAGAGCGAAATACGATTGTGATCGTAACTCACAATATGCAACAGGCAGCGCGCTTATCTGACAGGGCAGCATTTTTCAATCTTGAAATGCAGGAGGGAAGCCGCACAGGTGAATTAGTTGAGTATAACTTTACCGACATCATTTTTAATCATCCACAGCAGGAGCTGACTAGGCAATATGTACAAGGTCGCTTTGGTTAAAGATTACACCCAATAGCATTGAGAGCTAAGGGAGCTGATTAAATCCGTTCTGCCATAGTTGAAGACGCGATTCAAGAGTGGCAAACGATTTCTGCTCGCTGGCTAGCCCAAACAACATTACCTCTTTAAATTATATGAAATGGCAACAGCTAATTCTGACCTTTATCGCCACATTCTGTCTACTATTTGCTGGCAATGCTCTGGCACAGACTGACATCAATATCAATAATACCAACCTCATTCGCTTTGGCGGCAGCGTGACTGTACCCGAAAATCAAGTTATCGAAAATGCCATTGCTTTCGGCGGAAATGTTACGGTACTGCCTAACTCTAAAGTTCTGGATACTGCCATTGCATTTGGCGGCAACGTCATTCTTAAAGAAGGCTCGCGAGTAGAGGGGGATGCCTACTCCTTTGGCGGTAAAATCATACAGGAACCTGGGGCAATCATTGCGGGTGAACGCGCCACATTCAACGACCGACACGACATGATGGATAATGGCGAGAGAGGCAGAAGTAGATTTTCCGCTCAGTATTTCTTCAGCGCTATTTTTAGAGTCAGTGCCGCCGTAGTGGCAGCTATTCTCGGACTGATTATTTTGCAAGCCCGCCCACAGGTTCTGCCAAATCTAGCAGCAAAACTGCGTCAACATCCAGGTTTGAGTGCTCTATGGGGCATCGGGGCGATTGTCCTTTTTGTCTTTGCCACCGTATTTCTGGCAATTACGCTCATTGGCATTCCTTTGATTCCACTCCTCAGCCTGACGGTGGCGATCATGACTCTGGTTGGTTCATTGGGCGTGGCATTTTTTGTCGGTCAAGGCTTAGTCCATAATGGCGACAGATCGCTACAGCAGCAGTTCTTGGTGGGTTTGGCCAGCCTGACAGTTCTGACGCTAATTCCTTTTCTTGGAGGATTAGTGGTCTTCCTTGTCAATCTGTTCGGTTTGGGTGTGATCTTGCTGTGGAAGTTCGGCAGAGAAAACCCTCAAATAGCGACTGAGTGAGCAGAGCAGCATGAATATTCATCATTGTTTTTGAAAGAGTTCTATGCTGCAAATTCATCTTCGCCAGTGGGCGAATCATCACGCCATCCCCTCGTTGGTGAGTCTTATCTATCTCTGGGGAATAGGGCTGCCAACCTCGTCGGCGACAATGACAAGTCTACCAACGCAAACACCTCAGCTTGGAACTACTACCGTGGCTACATCCACGACGAGTCCATCTCCACCTTCTGCCGTCTCAGTTTTCCCATCAGATCAGGACATCATTTCCCAAGCCGATATCTACCTGAGCAAGTTGACCACAGCGAGACTCTTTAGCGGGTCAGTGCTGATTGCGCGAAACAGCACAGTTCTGGTCAGACAGGGGTATGGCGAGGCAGACCGCGAAAAACATGAGGTGAACAAGGCGCAAACAAAGTTTCGTATCGGTTCACTAACGAAGCAGTTCACGGCGATGGCGATCCTGATCTTGCAGGCAGAAGGCAACCTCAATGTTCACGATCGCATCTGCACGTATCTTTCAAACTGTCCGACCTCGTGGCAGGCAATCACGATTCATCAACTCTTGACCCACACCTCTGGCATCCCAGATTTCACTCGATTCCCAGGCTTCCTGGCTACCCAAGGATCGCCATCGTCTCCCACCCAAACAATCGCCCGGTTCAAAGACAAACCGTTAGATTTCCAACCGGGCGAAAAGTTTAGCTACAGCAACTCCGGATATATCTTGCTAGGTGCCATTATTGAGCGGGCATCCGGCGCGACCTATGAAGCGTTTCTCAAAGACAATATTTTTGTGCCGTTGCAGATGGTTGATTCGGGCTACGACCACAATAACGGCGATCTTGCTATCGGCTATCGTGACCAGACGAGCGTTCCGGCTGATTTCGTCGATATGTCTATTCCCTACGCTGCTGGCGGATTGTACTCCACCGTGGAAGACCTGTACCGTTGGGATCAGGCGCTGTACACCGACAAACTGATCCCGAAAAACTCGCGAGATATGATGTTCACTGCTTTTGCCCTGATGCCTGACAACGGTGGACTCGGCTATGGCTATGGCTGGGGCATCGGCGAGGAAGATCACCACCTGTTGATCAGTCACGAAGGAGGAATTAACGGCTTTCATAGCGTTATTGCCCGCTACCCCAATGATAAGACCGTTATCATCATCTTGGGCAATCGGCAAGATATGAATCTGTTTGAAATGCGTACACAGATCGCTAAGATAATTTTTGGGGAGAAATGAACAGTGAAACTAAACTAACGTTGATTAAGTCCATTCACACTTTGATCTGGGTGTTCTTCAATTTCGTGATTTTCTATATGCTGTATGCCGCAATCGTCAATAAACTCGATCGCTGGCTCTGGATCGGCTATGGATTTATTTTACTAGAAGGACTGATCCTCTTCATGTTCAAATCCCACTGTCCCTTAAATCTGCTTGCCCGAAAATACACAAACTCTACAAAAGACAATTTTGATATTTATCTTCCAAATTTACTAGCCAAGTACACAAAATTAATTTACACAGCTATTGTTGCGCTCGCTTCCATTATCACCCTCTATCAAGTTCTAAATTAATAACCAGAGATTAGTATTATGTGGATGAAATGGATTGCCATGATGAGTGTTTTCATCATAGTCTGCCTCGGACTTGCGGTGCTCTATGGTCGCTATCGGTGGCAGTCAAACACTGATAGCTTACGAGCCAAATTAATCAGCGAACAGCGATCGATTAAGCCAGCAGTCTACGATCCAAAAGAGATTGCTGGCTTACCCGATCCCGTCCAGCGATTTTTCAAGACAGTACTCAAGGATGGACAAGCTATCGTAGCTGCGGTCAAACTCTCCCAGCAAGGACAGTTCAATCTGAATGAAATGGAGGATAAATGGAATCCGTTTACCGCTACTCAACTGGTGGCGACTCATCGACTGGGTTTCGATTGGGATGCCCGCATCCAGATGGCTCCAGGGCTGAATGCCTTTGTCCATGATGCCTATCTGTTAGGAGAAGGCAGCTTGCACGCATCATTACTTGGTCTTTTCACCGTTGCAAACATACATGGTGCGCCTGAAAACAATCAAGGTGAATTGTTGCGGTTCTTTGCAGAAACGACCTGGTATCCCACTGCCCTATTACCAAGTCAGGGTGTAAGCTGGGAAGCAATTGATCACAACTCCGCCCGCGCTACTCTAACGGATGGTGCAACCACTGTTTCTCTCGTATTTCGGTTTAATGCGGAAGGGGCAATCGCGACAATTCGGGCTGAGGCTCGGTATCGCGACAAGCTGACTGCAATGCCCTGGAGCGGTCGATTCTGGGACTATACCGTTCGCAATGGAATGCTGATTCCCTTAGAAGGCGAAGTGGGATGGGAATATCCAGAAGGCATTCGGCTCTATTTCAAAGGCAAAGTTACAGAAATTCACTATGAGTTTGCGTCGTGAAGACTGACGATCGCACAGGGCAAACCAACCTGCAATTGAAAGGATCGTGATGCCAACTGCAACAGATTTTAAGGACTATTACGCCGTTCTGGGAGTCGGCAAGACCGCAACTCCTGAAGAAATCAAGCGGGCTTACCGCAAGCTGGCTCGCAAGTACCACCCTGACCTCAATCCTGGAGACAAAGACGCAGAGGCCAAGTTCAAAGATCTGAATGCCGCGAATGAGGTGCTCTCTGATCCAGAGAAGCGGCAGAAATACGACCAGTTTGGACAGCATTGGAACCAGCCCGGTTATAGTGAAGCGCCGCCGCCTAGAGGGGCTTCGAGCGAAGACTTCGATCAGTACGATAACTTTGACGCATTTATCAATGATCTGCTGGGTAGAACGAGACGTGGCGCTTCAGGCGGCTTTAATACGGGCGGCGGGTTTCGGTCTCAAGCGCCTGCACCAGATACCGAAGCTGCGTTCGCGCTCACATTTTCCGAAGCGTTTCACGGGGTTCAGAAGCGACTCCAGCTCGACGATGAAACCATCAACGTCCGCATTCCCGCAGGTGCAAAACCGGGCAGCCGCATTCGGCTCAAGGGCAAAGGTCGCCCCAGCCCTTTCTCGCAACAGCGCGGCGATTTGTATCTCACCCTGGAGGTTTTATCGCATCCCTTCTGGCGATTTGAAGGTGATGACCTGATCTGTGACATTCCACTCCGCCCCGACGAAGCGGTTTTGGGTACGCAAATCAAAGTGCCAACGCCAGACGGCAGCGTGACCATGACTGTGCCCAAAGGGATACGATCAGGGCAATCTCTGAGGCTACGGGGCAAGGGCTGGACGTTACCTAAAGGCGGACGCGGTGACCTATTCGTCAAGCTTCAAATTGTAACACCGCAAGATCTCAGTCCGATTGAGCAGGAATGCTATGAGAAGATCCAGGCAAACACCAGTTTCAATCCGCGTGCCCAATTAGAAGAGGTTCAGCTATGAGTTTTAGCCTGTCAACAGTCGTGGTTTCACCCGCAGGCGAGCCGCTTTATACCTTTGAATATGCCGCGTTGCTAGCTGAGACTTCGATTATGGTGATAGAACTTTATGTTGCATCCGGCGTCATCGAACCTACTGGATCGATGCTGCATCCCCGTGAGATTGCGCGTATTGCCCAAATGCAGCGGCTGCGTCAAGACTTGGGGCTAAATCTAGTTGGGGCGGCAATGGTATTAGATATGGCTCAGGAAATTGCCCAATTACGAGCCCAGCTCAAGGTATACAAGGCTGATGCATCTCCAAGAGGCAGATCATGAATCCGAAGTCTGCATTTTGGAGCCTGTCTGGAGAACAGCTGTTGCAGGAAACCCACTCCACAACCGCCGGATTAAGCCGTCAGGAGGCGAGCCAACGTCTGAGTAAGTACAGCTCCAACAGCCTCAGAAAAACACAGAAATCGAGTGCCTTGATGCTGTTGCTCAATCAGTTCAAGAGTCCAATTATCTTGATTCTGATTTTTGCGGCAATACTTTCAATTTTTCTTCAAGATGCGCTAGACGCGATCATTATTTTAGCAATCGTCTTCATCAGCGGGCTATTGGGGTTTTGGCAAGAGCAAGGAGCCTCAAATGCCGTCGAAAAGCTATTGGCATTAGTACAGGTCAAAGCGACTGTTTTAAGAAACGGTCAGGCTGAAGAAATTCCCAGTCAGGACGTGGTGCCGGGTGATATTCTGTTGCTCTGTGCCGGTAAAAACATTCCGGGCGACTGTCTAATTTTGGAGTCGAAGGATCTATCGGTGGCGGAAGCCGCATTAACCGGAGAAACCTATCCAGTTGACAAATCTAGCGGCGTATTGCCGGTCAAAACGGGACTGAGCCAACGCACCAATTCTCTCTATCTGGGCACCACTGTGATTAGCGGCACGGCGACAGCAGTGGTGGTTCATACCGGAAGAGAAACAGAATTTGGCAAAGTGTCAGAGCGTCTGAAGCTCAGACCCACTGAAACAGAGTTTGAACGAGGACTCAGTCAGTTTGGCTACTTTTTGATGAAGGTTACGCTGATTTTAGTTGTGCTGATCTTTGTCGCCAACGTCTATCTGCATCGCCCGGTGTTGGAATCCTTTCTGTTTTCTTTAGCGCTAGCAGTCGGGCTAACTCCTCAGCTATTGCCTGCAATCGTTAGCGTCAATCTGGCGCGGGGTGCCAAGAAAATGGCGGAAAAGCAGGTGATTGTGAAGCACTTACCCGCGATTGAAAACTTTGGCAGCATGAATGTGTTTTGCACTGATAAAACAGGCACCCTGACGGCAGGACTGGTGAAAATTCACTCTGCGGTGGACGTGCAGGGGAAGGACAGCGCTGGCGGAGCCTCACCGCAGGCGAATCGCGTTCTGCTCTATGCATATTTAAATGCTGCCTCTGAGTCAGGCTATGTAAATCCAATCGATACAGCAATTCGCGACTACAAACCGTTCGATATTTCTGGCTATCAAAAGCGAGATGAAGCGCCCTATGACTTTAATCGTAAGCGACTCAGCATTTTGTTTGCACAAGAGAATAAGCGTCTGATTGTGACCAAAGGTGCATTAAAAAATGTTTTGGATGCTTGTTCAACCGTTGAGCTGGCTGAAGGGAAAACAGTGGAGATTGCCCAGTGGCGGCAAAAACTTCATCAGCGAGCCGAAGACTTGGGTAGCCAGGGGTTTAGAGTCTTGGGCGTAGCCTATCGAGATTTTAATCAAGACACCTTCAGCAAAGACGATGAAACAGACATGACGTTTCTGGGCTACCTGACGCTCTTTGATCCGCCCAAAGCTGGCATCGCTGACACCCTCAAAGATTTGGCACTGCTGGGGATTACGTCGAAGATGATTACTGGGGACAGCAAAGCAGTCGCCCTCAGCATCATTCAGCAGATCGGATTGCCCGAACCCAAAGCTTTGACAGGCTCGGAACTAGAGCGGCTCAGTGACGAAGCCTTAATGTATCAAGTCCAACATACAAATGTCTTTGCCGAGATCGAGCCTAATCAAAAAGAGCGCATTATCATTGCTCTTAAAAAAGCCGGGAATGTGGTCGGATATCTGGGAGATGGAATTAACGATGCCTCTGCGCTTCATGCTGCTGATGTTGGCATCTCGGTTGATAGCGCAGTCGATGTTGCCAAAGAAGCTGCCGACATTGTGCTGATGGAAAAGGATTTAAATGTCTTGATCGAAGGCGTTAAGCAAGGACGGGTAACATTTGCCAACACCCTAAAATACGTGTTTATGGCGACAAGCGCTAACTTTGGCAATATGTTCAGCATGGCAGGACTTTCTCTATTTCTGCCCTTTCTGCCGCTGCTGCCCAGTCAGATTTTGCTGACAAACCTGCTGACTGATTTCCCAGAATTGACAATCGCCACCGATCGAGTCGATCGCGAGCAGGTCAGCCAGCCCCGTCGTTGGAATATTCACTTCATCCGCAATTTTATGCTGGTGTTTGGCTTGCTCAGTTCGATGTTTGATTACCTCACTTTTGCAGCTTTGCTGCTGCTACTCCAAGCTGACCAGGCCCAGTTTAGAACCGGCTGGTTGATGGAATCGGTAATCTCTGCCTCTATGATTGTACTGTCCATTCGGACACAAAAATCTATTCTCCATAGTAAACCGAGTCGAGCTTTATTCTCAACTACGATAGCCATTGCCGCTATCACTCTGCTCTTGCCCTATACGCCGCTTGCAGCTCCACTGGGATTTCAAGCCTTGCCGACTGAATTTCTGCTGGTGCTGGCAGCTATTGTGGGTTTCTACATTCTCTGTGCAGAAAACGTAAAACGAATGTTTTATAGCCGCGTAAAATTCTAGTTATCAAGCAGGAGCGAAATGAGCCAACCTACGATTATATTTGACAATACTTTAAATATATAAGTTATCCAGACAGCATCAATTTTAATGATATGTTTAGCTTAGCGAGGATTTCTGTCATCTTTGCCGCCGTAAATCTTCAGTCGTTTTAGTGGAGCCACCATGAGCGACGAAACCAAGATCAAGGGCATGGGCTCAATTCTGCATCCGCAGGGCGTTGCCTTCCGCTTATGGGCACCGCACGCGGAGCAAGTATCTGTGATCGGATCGTTCAATGACTGGGACGGCAGTAAACATCCGATGCAGGCTGAGGCGGACGGGTACTGGTATGCCAACTTAAGCGAGGCTAGAGCTGGCGATCAGTATCGCTTTCTGCTGTCCACGCCGCAAGGCGAGTTCAGGCGCATTGATCCCTATGCCCGTGAGGTAACTAGCTCAGTCGGTAACGCCATCGTTCATGATCCGTACTTCGACTGGCAAGGCGACAATTTCCAGCTGGCGCCGCGTCATGAACTCGTGATCTACGAGCTGCATATTGGTACATTCAATGACCAAACCGATCCCAAAGAGGTCAACCATCAGGGGCAGTTTGCCTCAGCAGCGACCCGTCTGGGTCATTTAAAAAAACTTGGCATCAACGCCGTCCAGATCATGCCGGTGAGCGAGTTTGCTGGAGTCCGCTCCTGGGGATATAACCCAGCTCATATCTTCTCGGTAGAGATCGACTACGGCGGCCCGGTAGCCTTCAAGCAGTTTATCAAGCGCGCCCATCAGCAGGGCATTGCGGTAATTCTGGATGTGGTTTACAACCACCTTGGCCCCAGCGATCTCGATCTTTGGCAGTTTGACGGCTGGAGTGAGCACAATCGCGGCGGTATCTATTTCTACAACGATAACCGCGCTAACACGCCCTGGGGAGAAACCCGGCCTGACTATGGACGCGGCGAGGTTCGCCAATATCTACTGGATAACGTTTTGATGTGGCTTGAGGAATATCACGTTGACGGTCTCCGCTTCGACGCGACCCAGTTTATTCGCAAAGTGGACGACTCCGGTGCCCAAGACTTGCCAGACGGCTGGAGCCTACTCCAATGGATTAACAGTCAGATCGCGCAAAAATTTGCTGGCCGAATCACCATTGCCGAGGATCTCAAAAATAACGAGTGGCTCACCAAAGATGTGGGGGCTGGCGGAGCTGGGTTTGACTCGCAGTGGGACGCGATGTTTGTTCACCCGATTCGCCAAGCGGTCATCACATCACAAGACAATCAGCGTTCGCTGACGGCCATCCGCGATGCCATCTACTATCGCTACAACGATGATGCCTTTGACCGGGTGATCTACAGCGAATCGCACGATGAGGTGGCCAACGGCAAAGCGCGCGTGCCTCAAGAGATCAGCCCCAATGATCCGAAGAGTTGGTATGCCAAGAAACGTTCAACGCTGGCTGCCGCAATGGTCTTTACCGCTCCAGGCATTCCTCTGCTGTTCCAAGGGCAGGAATTCCTAGAAGGCGGCTGGTTCCGCGATGCGGTTCCGGTCGATTGGGATCAGCGCAGCGAGTTTCATGGCATTGTGCGGCTGTACCGTGATCTCGTGCGGCTGCGACGTAACCGCGACGGCTTCACGCGCGGTCTCTGCGGTCAATTCACTCAAGTCTATCACCTGGACGACGAGCGTAAGGTGATTGCTTTTCACCGCTGGGATCAAGGCGGAGCGGCAGACGATGTGGTGGTGGTCGCCAACTTCTTTCATGGTGCACAGGATGACTATGTGATTGGCTTTCCGTCCGCAGGAGTCTGGAATCTCCGATTCAACAGCGATTGGCAGGGCTATAGTGACGATTTCAAAAATCATCCGAGCCGTGATCTGGTCGCCAGGGCAGGAGGCTATGACGGTCTCCCTTATCATGCGGCAGTTGCGATCGGCTCCTATAGCGTGCTGATCTTTTCACAATAAGTTTGCTGAGTTGGCCTTTAGGTAGAAATCTGTCGCCTGTCAAATTAAATAGGGGTAGTTCTAGGGCGAACGCACACGTTTCTTCATAATTTGCGGGAGGGAGTCGGGACTTGAGCCAAAATCTTGGTGAGATAACGATTATCCCAGCCCGCCTTGAGTCGTTTGGCACGGGTGCCGCCTTTGGCAGACTTCTCTTGAGTTAATAGATTGACCGCGAGATGACGAATCACCGCTGAGTTTTCCGCACAATAGCCCTGAGTGGCACGGGATTGGTCTTCTCGAAATCCCACATCTAAGATCCAATGGAGTTGATTCTCAATGCCCCAGTGACCTCGTACCGCAGTCGCAAAACCTGTCGCATCCAGCGGTAAACTCAGCAGATAGTAGCGCTTTTCACTCGTTATTTTATCCCCCACTTGTCGCTGCGATTCCACGCAGCCAATCGTCGTTAACTTCGCCCAGTTCTCAGCCCCGACTAAATATTCTGTTTTTCCCATCACCCAATAGCGCCGAATTTCTTGCCTCCCATGTCCTTGCTCTTGCGTCTGATAAAAGTCATGCTCAATGTCTCGAAAGTTCTGGCGGTGGGCATGGTCAAACAGTTGCTGGACATCTTGATGGAGATCGCCTTGATTCCCTTTCAGCGCCAGGACATAATCACCTTGCTCAGCAACGATTTGAGCCGCGATTTGCGTTTGACATCTCATGGCATCAATACTGACCACAGCTCCGTTGAGATTGAGCACCTGCAAAAGTTCTGGAATCGCTGTAATTTCATTCGACTTCTCGCCCACCTTTCGCTGAGCTAGCACCAGTCGATTCTGACTTGCCCAGGCGCTGACCATGTGAATCATGCCTTGTTTACCGCCACGCTCGTAACTGCCTCGTAGCGTTTTGCCATCTAGATTAATCAATTGTCCATCGGTGATGTTAAACACGGCTTGTACCCAGTTCAAAAAACATTGCTGTAATTGTTCCGGGCGCAGCCAAGCAAACATTCGCTCATTAGCTTGCTTCCCGAAGGGTAGGTGTCATGAGAGGGGATACCATTGGGTAGTTCCAAGAAGGTTTCCAGCCATTCTCGTTTGGCGATGCCGTAGGAATTAGCGGTGGTTTTGCAGCCAGATTTGGAGATCGTCTAAGGTCGCAAACTCTAGCAGAACTTCGGCCAGCGCTTCTAGTTGTTCGATGGCCAGCGCTTGGAGTTGGGTTTGCAAATCAGGTGAGAGGTCACCCAAGCGGCGGTTGAGTAAGCGCAGCAATAAGGCTACTTCACCCTCTTGCCTGCCTTCTTGCCTGCCTTCTTGCCTGCCTTCTTGCCTGCCTTCTTGCCTGCCTTCTTGCCTGCCTTCTTGCCTGCCTTCTTGCCTGCCCTTCTGTTCACCTTCTTGGTAGATCTCTTGATAAATTACAGACTCTCGCATCACGTCCCTCCGGAAGATTTGGTGGATTAGCTCTTGCTCAAATTTTAACCCCGCTAGCAGCTGAGCGTAGGCGGATAGGGTTTGCTGCTGGCTAGATTCTGCAACTTGGCTGATTTGGCTGGCGACTTGTTCGAGCAGCTGGGGTGGGGAGTTGGTTTTGGCGAGGACGGCGATGGGCAGCAGGACGGGGTCTGCAAGCAGCGGCGCGGGGTTTTCTTCCCAGAGGCGCAGGACGCGGTAGCGGTGTTGGGTGTTGCTGGCTTGGAACTGGTTGATGCGCGCGGCTTCGGAGTCGGTGGGCTTGAGGAAAAGGACGATTTGGACGATCTCGCAGCGATATTGGCGGTGGAGGCGCACCCAGTAGTCGAGCATTCTGAAGGGCAGGGGCGGGTTGGATTCGGGCGTGGTTTGAAATTCTAGGTGCAGGATTTGGTTGGCGGTTTGCAGCAGGGTGAGGGCATCGGCGCGGATGGGTTCGAGGCTGAGTTCGGTTTTGAGGACTTGGATATCGGCGGGGTTGGCGTTGAGCAGCCAGCGGACGAAGCTAGCTGGATATTGCTCGGCGAGGGATTTGCAAACGTTGTCGAAGGGCAAGGGCAGGCTCCGGGGCTGGGCGGGATGCGTTCAATTGTACTCAGAACTGGACGGATGGCGGGGTGATTTCTGCGTGAAAGCTGAAGTCTTTGTATCAAATCTGCATATCTACTCTGCTTGGGAGTAGGAGAGTGGAAAAACCAGGGGAATCAAGCTGCCAGAACAGGTTCCACCTCCTCGACAGCAAAGCCCGCATACCACCGCCTGAAAGCTGGTTGCAATTCTGCATTGAGCACTTTGCTGCGGATCTGTAACAGCAAATGTGCTTCCTTCTTGCTCCACCGCATCTGCTGCTTTTTCACCATCCGTTTGCTCACCACCTGGTTCACCGTTGACTCCACAAACGCTGAGGAAATCACCTCCCCATAGCGATACCGCTCACCATAATTGACAATAAAAGCTCGATTACGATGAATGTAAACCTCAAACTCTTGAACCTGCTTTGATAGCTTCCTCTGCTTCTCATCGGTTTCTGCTGTATCTAGATCTACTGCTAAATCTTCAATCCACTGGAGCGCTCGTGATACTTTGCCATGCCACAGATTCCACTTGATATGCTCTAATGCTGCCACTGCCCCAGCCTTCAGCTCCCCTTGGGCTGATTCTAGCCCTTTGCTCATCTGCTGCATCACTGTCAGCCGCATCGTGATGTGAAACCAGTCCAGCAGGTGCTCGGCATTCGGGTTGAGATAAAGCTGTAGCTCCCTGACGCTCTCCCCACCATCAGAGAGAAACGTCACCTGCTGATTCATCTGCATTCCCTGTGACTGCATCACCTCAAATAGCCGACGCTTCGGCTTTTGCTCAACGGTCTGCACAAAGCCAAACACTTTCGAGTTCCCAGAGGCAGGGATGCTTTTGCCTACAATCACTTCAAACCAGCCGTCCTGCCTGGAGGTCTGCTCGCTTGAGTGAACATAGCCCCCATCAATCCCGACTGTCAACGGCAACTCAGGACGCGGCAGCTTTGCCCATTCATCTGGGCAACCTTCGATGAATACAGACTGCTCCTCGCCCAGCTCTGCCTCTAGCTGTAGAGCTACCTGATGGAGATTCTGTCGTACCGATGCGGCATTCAGACTGGCTCCAATCGGCAACAGCTCTGCCAACAGCTGCACGCTCAGACCATAGGACATCAGCGAGGCAAACTTGGATTCTAGATACAGCAATTCAGGCGAACTGCGCTCTGGCAAAAGCTCGGATAATGGACTGAAACTTTTCGTCGAGTGAGCCTGACAGGCGCAATGAAGCAATCGGCTGCCCTGAAGGTTCAGCTTGCCAAACAGACTGCGGTAGACGATGCCACGGCGGTCTTTACAAACTCGTTGTTCACCGCAATCTTGACAGACAGCCTGTTGAGCCAGATACCCTGATACCTGCTGCTCGACTAGGGCTTGCTGAACGCTCTGGAGGATAGACTTGGCTTCAGAGAGCGCTAAACCTAACGTGGCAGGCTGCAATCCTGCCCGCTCAAATTGAGCCACTTCTTGAATGATCGGCAACCCACCCGGTTCTGACTCAATCACGATCTGCAATTTGACGTTCATTGTCTCCTCCACTCTAGAGCTGTATGCGCCATGCCTCATCACCTTCAGCATACAGGCGCAGCCGACGGTTCACAGCCCGACGCTCAAACTGCTCCAAATTCAGCCAAGGTAACAGTTCTCGCACTGTAGCTTGCTCAACTGCTTCGAGCGGTGTGCCATGCGCTAAGAAATCTGATAGCAGGTCGAGCGCCACTATGGGTGCGGCTTGTTGCCGCTCCAGATAGCAGTCAACGCCGCCAGAATCTTCAGGTGGGGCTGAGCGCTTGCCTGCGGTGCAGATGGGATACAGCTGATTGGCTGCTACAGGCAGAATCGCTTCAACTCGAATCTCGTGCTGCCAAGCATCGCCAAAATCGTAGTCGTAGCGAAACTTCTCGTTGCGGCGAAAGCCAAAGTGGCTCAACTTGACTTGCTGGGGGTCAGAGTCAAAGCAGATGCCACCTGCCCGATAAAGGCCGTAATGCTGACTGTGGATGATGAATCGATGCAGGTGGATGTCTTCCCAGCCCATTGCGATCTGGATGATGTGGTGCAGCTCAGCGATGCTGCTGGCTGAATGCACCAACAGCCGTCGCCAGATTAAGGGGCTGATGCCAATAAGGGCGATTTTCAGCTGATAGATCTCGGCAGGAGGAGGAACAGAAAGCGGCATTGCTTGATTCTACGCCGGTTCCCCCGGTTTTTCCCACTCTCCCACAGCCCTCAAAACATTTTTAGAAAAGGCTTTCTTAATAGAGCCTTCTCATCAGTCTCTGTGCAGTATCCACCGCTAGATGAGCTTTCGTGCAGATGTTCAACGAATTCCCTCAGGCCATTCTTCTAACCCCTTTAAGTCGATCTCCGTTTATCTTAAGAAAATATAAAATTTATTTTCCAAGCTTAGCTATATACCCCCCCCCTGGATTGTGTACCCTCTGATTAAAAAGTATTATTTTGAACCGAATGATTAATGTGTTCAGCTCGTTCCACAAAAAATCTAGAATTTTTACCTCAATCAAGGCTCTTATTACCAATTTTATGTAAAGCTGCATAGAAAACATATGGCTGAAGCCTATGTCAGCAGGGAAATCATTCTGTGTGGACTCATGGAAAATTGGTATTAATACTATTGAAGTAAACCAAAATTGAGCCATGATTAACATTCTGATTCAAGTCAGGTAGTTGAAAATAAGCCCCCTATTCATCTCACTCCTCCGCTTATGAGAAAGAATGTTGTCCGTGCTCTACTTGCAGTTGCAGTTGCCGCCCTGATCATCCTGCCTAGCTGCGCCCAGCCCCAAACTCAGGCTCCTAAATCTCCAATACTCACCTTTTCCTGGTCGCAGGATGTTGGGCCGCTCAACCCGCATCTGTATGGCCCTAGTCAGATGTTTGCTCAGGATCTGATCTATGAGCCGCTGGTCAGCTACGACCGGGGCGGCAAGCTTCAACCCGCGCTGGCCGAAAGCTGGGAGGTATCACCAGACGGTAAGCTCATTACCTTTCAGCTCCGACCGGGCGTTCAGTTTTCAGACGGCACGCCGTTTGATGCTGCTGCTGCCAAAGCGAACTTCGACCAAGTGCTGCAAAACCGCAAGGAGCATGATTGGCTAGGGCTAATCGAGGCGATTGACAGGGTGGAGTCCCAGGGAGACCGTACCTTGCAGATGTATCTGAAGACACCCTATTATCCGGCTTTACAAGAACTAACGCTGATTCGTCCGGTGCGTTTTCTGTCGCCCAAAGCATTCCCCGATAGCGGCACAACTGCCGAGGGCATCAAAGCTCCGATTGGCACTGGTCCCTGGGTGCTGGCCGACTACAAGAAAGACGCCCAGGCTGTTTTTAAGCGCAATGAAAACTACTGGGGCCAGAAACCTGCTGTTGAGCAAGTCACGGTCAAAATTATTCCCGAAGGCGAAACGCGGGTGCTGGCATTTGAGAACAACGAGATTGATCTGATTTATGGCAACGGTGAAATTAGCCTTGATTCGTTTAAGCAGCTCCGCGATTCAGATCAGTATACGGCAGATGTATCGCCGCCCCTGAATACGCGGGCGGTTGCGATCAACTCCAACCGGGGACCGACCAAAGATCTAAAAGTGCGGCAGGCGATTCAGCACAGCATTAACAAAGACGCCATTATTGCCGCGATCTTCTACGACACTGAGCAAAAAGCTGATACCTACTTTTCGGCTGAAGTGCCCTATGCCGACATTGGCCTGCAACCCTATGCCTACGATTTGAACCAGGCCAAGACCCTGCTCGACGAGGCAGGCTGGACCCAGGCTAATAACCAAGCTGTTCGCCAGAAAAACGGTCAGCCCCTGACGCTGGATCTGTCCTTTAGCGGCGAAAACAATGTCGATAAGGCGATCGCCGAAGCCGTTCAAGCCGACCTGAAGGCCGTGGGTATTGAGGTGAAGCTATTGGGAGAAGAAGAGCAGTCTTGGAACGATCGCCAAGCAAACGGCGAGTTCAACCTGATCTTTAACGACACTTGGGGGCCGCCCTACGAACCTCAGGCAATGGTATCTTCGATGCGCGTGCCGTCCCACGCGGACTATGCGGCTCAGCAGGGGCTACCTATGAAAGCTGAGATCGACCGCAAGATTGGGGAAGTGCTGCTTACAACCGAGGAAGCGCCGCGCCAGCAGCTTTATCGCGAAATTCTGACCACGCTGCACGAACAGGCGGTCTATCTGCCGATCTCCTACTCCACAAACATTGCCGTCTTGCACAAGAATCTAGCCGGGTTTGAATTCATGCCTCAGGCAAATCAGGTGCCGCTGAGCAAGCTCAGTAAGTCATAGCCGGTTTCATTTCCGCTCTCAGCTGGCTGGGGAGAGGCTCAACCGTGAATCGAATCTTTGTGAAACTTACCAACCACTACGTTGTCCGACGCATTCTACAGTTGATTCCGGTACTGCTCGGAATCTCGCTGATTACGTTTCTGTTAATTCAGCTCATGCCCAGTGACCCAGCGGCAGTAATCCTGCGGGCAGCAAACAATCCGGCAACCCCAGAAGCAATCGCGGCCATGCGGGAAAAGCTGGGATTGAACCGTCCGCTGCCGGTGCAGTATCTCGACTGGCTCTGGCATGTGCTGCGGCTGGATTTTGGCCAATCTTTTGTCACCGGCAGACCTGTCTTGCAGGAAGTGATGCAGTATGTTCCGACCACGCTCATCCTCACAGCCTGTGCAACGCTGCTGATTTTTGCGCTGGGCCTGCCGCTGGGCATTTTTTCAGCTTTGTATCGCGATACGGTGTTTGATCAGATCAGTCGGCTGTTTGCTTACATCGGCGTGGCTATGCCAAGCTTCTGGTTAGGTTTTCTGCTGATGTATCTGTTTAGCTTTAAGCTGGGCTGGTTTTCGGTTACTAGTCGCGGCTCACTCACTGATTGGGTGTTGCCTTCAATAACTCTAGCTTGGGCACCAGCAGCAGTTTACGCCCGGTTGTTGCGCGGCAGTATGCTCGAAAGCCTCAGCCAAAATTATGTGCTGTACGCCAGAGCTAGAGGCTTATTTGAGCGACTCGTGGTTGTGCAATACGTGCTGAAGAATGCCCTGCTGCCAGTCGTCACTGTGTTTGGGCTTAGCTTTGCCCATCTGCTGTCAGGGACTGTAATTGTAGAAAATGTGTTTGCATTGCCGGGAATGGGCCGCTTTGCAGTCCAGTCAATTCTCAATCGCGACTATCCGGTGATGCAGTGCTATGTCTGTTTAACCGCAGTCCTGTTTGTTGTGGTGAATCTGATCGTTGACCTGACCTACAGCTATTTCGATCCGCGCATCCGATTTGGTAAACAGGAAATCTGAGCATGGCAATTCTGCGAAAACTTCTAGATTATAAGCTGGCTTGTCTGGGACTAAGCCTGATTTTGCTGCTCGGCCTGACTGCCCTGTTCGCCCCCATCATCGCGCCCCATGATCCCTTGGCGGTCGATCTGATGCAAAAACTTCAGCCGCCGAGCAGCCGATTTCTGTTGGGGACAGATCACCTCGGTCGCTGCATTTTATCGCGCCTGATCTACGGCTCGCGGGTGTCGCTTTCTATTTCTCTAGTCGTCGTTCTATTCACCACTGCCGTGAGTCTGGTGGTCGGCTTGACGGCTGGCTATGTTGGCGGCAGAGTCGATAGCTGGCTGATGCGGCTATGCGATGTGTTTCTAGCCTTTCCGGCCCTAATTCTGTCGCTGGCGATTGTGGGCATTCTGGGCGCTGGCCTGGGTAATTTGATTTTTGCGCTGACGGCAACCCACTGGGCAGGCTATGCTCGCATTGTTCGCAGTCGGGTTCTGAGCGTTAAAGAAAGCGACTTTATTCAAGCGGCGATAGTGTCGGGCACAAGCAAGCCCTCAATTATGCTGAGGCATATTCTGCCCTATACAATCGCTGAACTGGCGATTTTGGCCTCACTCGACGTCAGCCATATGATTCTGCACATTGCCGGTCTATCCTTTCTTGGCTTAGGTATCCAGCCGCCCACACCGGAATGGGGAGCTATGATCAACGACGGACGCGAATATTTCCGCCGTATGCCCGAACTGATGCTGTATCCTGGTCTGATGATCTTCCTGACAACCCTGGCCTTTAACCTAGTTGGAGATGTGCTGCGGGACGTGCTAGACCCCCGCATGGAGCAACAAAGGCAAGCTGAACTTCTAGGAACCAAATTGCAAAATGGCTGAAGCGGTGCTGACTGTGAATCAGTTGCAGGTTGCCTTCTCAACGCGCCCGATCGTGCGAAACGTGAGCTTTCAGTTATGCCCTGGTCAGGTGCTGGGGATTATTGGCGAGAGCGGCAGCGGCAAAAGTGCGACCTGCCTCTCAATGCTGGGCCTGCTACCAGGAGCAGCGGTTCAGGGCAGCGCTCGGCTCTCAGGGCAGGAGCTGATCGGGCTAACGGCGGCTGAACTGCGCTCGATTCGCGGCCCCAAAATCGGCCTGATTTTGCAAAATCCGGTCAGCTACTTCAACCCGATTGCGACAATCCAGCGACAGTTTATCGAAACCCTGCAATCCCACCGTACCCTTTCTGGTTCTGCCGCTCGTTCCGTTGCCGTTGAGCAATTGATTGCCGTTGGCTTTCCCGATCCGCTGCGGGTGCTGCGTCAGTTTCCGTTCCAACTGAGCGGCGGAATGCTGCAACGAGTCATGATTGCGATTGCGCTCTCCTTGCAGCCACAGGTGCTGGTCGCCGACGAGCCAACCACGGCATTAGACGTAATTACCCAAATCCAAATTCTGGGATTGATCAAGCAGCTTCAGCAGCAAAACCACTGTGCCCTGCTGCTTGTCACCCATGACCTGGGGGTAATTGCCCAACTGGCCGATCAGGTTGCCGTGATGCGAAACGGTGAGCTAGTCGAACAAACCAGCGTCGAGCAACTGTTTGACAATCCGCAGCATCCCTACACACAAACGCTGCTGGCTTCTCGGTTAACCCAGCGCCAGAGAGTCAGACGATGAGCCTACTATCAGTGCGGCAGGTTTCTAAAACCTATGAATTACGACTGGGCTGGAGCGGCAAAACCCAGCGGATTTCTGCCCTGCAAGATGTGTCGCTCGACATCGCAGCCGGGAGCTGTTTGGGCGTAGTCGGAGAAAGCGGCGCTGGTAAAAGCACGCTGGGACGGATGGTTCTGGGTCTGGAAAAGCCCGACTGCGGCGAGATCTGGTTTCAGGGGCAGGAGCTAGGCCGAATCCCATCTCAGGCACTGCGAGCAGTGCGGCGCGAGATTCAAGTTGTATTTCAAGATAGCTTCAGCGCCGTCAATCCTCGATGGAAGGTTAGGCAAATTATCGGCGAACCGATTTGCAACTACCTGAACAAAACTGCTGGTGAAGCAGCAGAGCAAACCATTCAGCTTCTAGAAACCGTGGGTTTAACGGCTGCCGATGCCAATAAATATCCCCATCAGTTTAGCGGCGGCCAGTTGCAGCGCGTCACCATTGCCCGCGCCATTGCCCTCAGGCCAAAACTCGTTGTCCTAGATGAACCGGTTTCCAGTTTAGACATGACGATCCAGGCCCAAATTCTGGATCTATTGCTCGATCTCAAGCAGCAGTATCAGCTCTCCTATCTATTCATCACCCACGATCTAGCGGCAGTTGCCTACCTCGCCGATCGATTCGCCGTGATGCACAAAGGGGCGATTGTTGAATCGGCTGATTCTTTAGATTTGAGCAAACTCCAGCATCCCTATTCACAGCAGTTGATCGCCGCTCAGCTTCCGGCCCATCCCCGCGATCGCAAATCCTTAATACATTCTGCAAAACCACGATGAACACCATGACTAATCATCTGCTCAAAATCGACTGGCACCACTGGCTTGAGCGCTGGGATTTTCAGCAATCTGGCTATTTACCCTATCGCGAAGAGCGGTTTCAGGTCATGCTCGACACCCTGGCTCATTTGCTGCCCGAATCGTTTGTCGCGATTGATCTGGCCTGCGGGCCGGGTGCAATTAGCCAACGCTTGCTGCATCGATTTCCCCAGGCCACCGGCATTGCGATCGATTATGACCCGGTGCTGCTGGCGATTGGTCAGGGTGTATTGAAAACAATGGACAACCGGCTGCGGTGGATTGAGGCAGATTTGGCCGAGGATGCTTGGATTGAGCAGCTTGGCGTTACCCAAGTCGATGCCGTTCTCACCACAACCGCTCTGCACTGGCTGCCAATCGATCGACTGGTGCATCTTTACCAGAAGCTGGGTCAGATTGTGCGCCCAGGAGGTATCTTCCTCAACGGAGATCATCTCTACTTCCAACCACACCAGCCAACCTGTCGCCTCTTGGCTGAAGCAGTGCAATCCCAGCAGGAACAGCAGGCATTTCAGGTCAGAAGCCAGGAAGACTGGCAGCAGTGGTGGCAAGCGATCGGGCAGGAGGCAGAATTCAAAGACCTGTTAGCAGAACGAAACCGACGCTTTCAGCCCCGATTTACCGAGTATCAGCCGACGCTAGCCATTCATCAGGCAGCCCTGCAAGAATCGGGATTCCGAGAGGTCAGTACGATCTGGCAGCGATTTGATGATCGGATTCTACTGGCAGTGCGTTGAATCTGGGATAGGAGAGTGACATCTATGAGGGGACTGTGCATGACAAGCTGATTTGTGATTTGGAGGGGCATGAGTTTCCCGATGGCAGTAAGCTATGGCAGGACAAGGGGTATCAGGGCTATACGCCAGAGGGAGTGACAATCATGCAGCCCAAA